>NZ_BAAKJE010000065.1:0-10224 GCF_059704565.1 Massilia sp. NBRC 108631 | reverse complement strand
TGCTCTTTTCTTCCTAGGTTTTTTAGTGGTCATTGCTTCGGTCATGGAACATCCCTTTCGGTATTATTTCATGACCCCGGACACACAAAAATTCTGACAGGCTCCTGGCACGGGAAAAACACGAACAACCATCGCCCTAGTCGATACCTTGTTGCGCTCCAAGCGCGTGCAACGCGTATTGTTTCTTGCTGATCGCCGTGAACTTGTACGCCAAGCGATGTCGGAGTTCAAATCCCATCTACCCAATGAAAGTCTCGCCCGTATCGAGTCCGGCGAAACTTCTGGCGCGCGTATTCAATTCTCCACCTACCCCAGCATGATGCAGGTGTACGCACGCCTGTCGGTAGGTTACTACGACCTGATCGTGGCGGATGAAAGCCACCGCTCCATTTACCAGCGCTACAAGGCCGTTTTCGATCATTTCGATGCCATTCAGCTTGGGTTGACCGCAACCCCTACCGACTACATCGACCACAACACGTTCGAACTATTTGATTGTGGTGACGGTGCACCAAGCTACTACTACAGCTACGAGCAGGCCATTGCCGACCAAAACCTAGTGAACTATCGCGTGCTGGACGCCCAAACCAACTTCCAGCTTCAAGGCATTCAGGGCGATGCGCTGCCGGAGCCTTTGAAGCAGATGGCTCGCGATCAGGGAGTGGATCTTGATGAACTTAACTTCGATGGCAGCGACATCGAAAAGGGCATCATTAATCAGGGCACTAACGATGCCATGGTTCGAGAGTTCATGGACAAAAGCCGCAAAGATGTGCGCGGCCTGCCGCACAAGTCCATCATCTTTGCGGTTAGTCATGCCCACGCCAAGCGGCTTTATGAGGGATTCAATCGCCTTTATCCGGAGCTGCAGCGCCAAGGCATGGCTGAAATCATCGACAGCCACATGGAGCGCGCTGACGCGACACTGGATGATTTCAAGTACCGCACCATGCCGCGTGTGGCTATCTCCGTGGACATGCTCGACACCGGCGTAGACGTCCCCGCCATCCAGAACCTGGTTTTCGCCAAGCCCGTATTCAGTAAGGTGAAGTTCTGGCAGATGATAGGGCGTGGCACACGGCTCCATACCGATAAAGCCACAGGCGAGATCAAGAAGGATTTCTTGATCATTGATCACTGGAAGAACTTCGCGTATTTCAAGCTCAAACCCGACGGAGAGGTTGACCATCCCAGCGAACCGCTACCGGTTCGCCTTTTCCGACTTCAGCTTGAAAAGTGGCAACTCCTGGAGGCACAACAACAAGGCACACAAACCACCATTGCCGATCTGCAGGCAATGTTGAAAGCATTGCCCCGTCACAGCATCAACGTACGTCCCCACTGGGACGAGCTTGACGCGCTGGCAGCGCAATGGCCAGCTCCGAGCCAAAGCACAATTGAACACTTGTCGCAAACCATCGCCCCCTTGATGCGACTTGCCCAATTGGCTGGTCTGGATGAACTTCAATTTCGCATTTGGTGCGAGCGCCTCTCAGTGGCTTGGCTTAAGGGTGATTCCGGCGAACAGGCCAAAGTACGTGAGCGCATTCACGAGGCGATTAACAGCTTGGCCGAAAACATCCCACAGGTGCAGCGTGTGGCCGAACAACGTGCCTGGGTTCTGTCGGTCGGCTTCTGGCAGCACTTGGATATGGCGCGATTGACCACACTGCAAACCGTATTCGCTCCGCTGATGCGCTATCGCACCACCGCACCAAGCCATACGGTAGAAATAAACCTACCCGACAGCATTACCCAGCGCAGCTGGATCATTTACGGCCCCACGGGTGAAGGTGCCTTTGCAGAAAGCTATCGCGAACAAGTCGAGGCCTTGGTCCGCCGACTGGCTGACCAGATTCCCGAATTGGCAAAGCTCAAACAAGGCGAACATCTGGGCGACGACGAGCTGGAGCGAATCAGCGACACACTCAACCAGGCTGATCTATTCGTCACCGAAGGCACCTTGCGCAAAGCCTTTGAGGCTCCCGCAGCCTCGCTAGCTGACTTTCTGCGGCACATTCTTTGCGAGGGCGCGCATCTACCTAACCGCGAGCAGCGCATCAACGCCGCGTTCGACGCCTTCATTGCAGCACACGGCTATTTGCGCGCCAATCAACTCAACTTCCTGCGGGCCGTAAAAGCTGCCGTTGTGCGCCATGGGCGCATTACCCGCGCTGCGCTCAGCGAACCGCCGCTTTCGCGCGTGGGCCGAGTGGAAACGCTGTTTCCGCCGCAAGACATCGACGAACTCATCAACCTCACCAACCATTTGTTGGATGAGGCCGCCTGAACCATCAAGGACAACACTGAATGCTTGCCCCTCATATAAAGAAAAAAGTCGACGAACTCTGGAATCGCTTCTGGGCCGCTGGCCTCACCAACCCTTTGGTGGCTGTCGAGCAAATCACCTACCTGCTGTTTCTCAAGCGCTTGGAAGACATCGATCTCAAGCGCCAGCAGCGCGGCTTTCCGTCTATTTATGCAGGTTTCGAAACCTGCAAGTGGAGCTACATCCGCCAGGACAAAACCAACCCGACTCACCTGATCGAGGTGGTGTTTCCCTGGCTGCGCGAACTCGACAAGCACTTCACCGGCGCCAGCGCCGACGGCACGGAGCTCGCCAGTCTGAACAACCGCATGGCCGATGCCTACTTTCAGCTCGATCCCAACAAGGGCAAGGTGCTAAGCGATGCCATCGACAAGATCGACGAGCTCTTCGCCCGCGCGGGTGAAGGGTCTGCTGCCCAGGACATCATGGGCGACACCTTTGAATACCTGTTGAGCGAAGTCGCCACGGCGGGTAAGAACGGCCAGTTCCGCACCCCGCGCCACCTGATCCGTTTCATGGTCGAGCTGCTTGACCCCGAGCCCGGTCAGCGCGTTATCGACCCGGCCGCCGGAACGGGCGGCTTCCTGTTCAGCACGCAGCAACACCTAATGCGCAAGTACTCAGCACAGGAAAATCTCGTGCTGGAGTGGGACGGCACCCCGCATCGCACCGATGGCGCTGCCGCCAAACCGGAGCAATACACCGCCATCCACAACGGTGCCAACTTTGTAGGCCTGGACAACGACCGCACCATGGCCCGCATTGGCTGGATGAACCTGGTGCTGCATGATGTCACCGATCCGCACCTGCTGCAGGGCGACTCGCTCAGCAAGCGTGAAGGCAAAGCTAAGCTCAAGGAATTATTGGAGCCGGGCAGCTACCAGCTTGTACTCGCCAACCCACCCTTCACCGGTACGGTCGATAGCGGCGATCTTGAGCCAGACACGGTGCTGTTTCCGCGCGTTGGTGGTGGCGGCAAGAAGAAGGATGAGTCGATCACTAACAAAAGTGAACTGCTCTTTTTGTGGTTGATGCTCGACTTGTTGGATATTGGTGGTCGTTGCGCGGTGATCATTCCTGAGGGCGTTCTGTTCGGCAACACCGATGCCCACGTGCGGCTGCGCCGTGAGCTACTTGTCGAGCACGTGGTGGAAGGCGTCATCTCTCTCCCCGGGGGTGTATTTCAGCCCTACACCGGCGTCAAGACCTCCATTTTGATCTTCAGAAAAAACACACACCGCGACAGCAAGCAAACCCTGCCGAGCAACGCCGCACCACTGAGCGAATACGTCTGGTTCTATGAGGTAGAGGAAGACGGCTACACGAAGGATGCCAAACGCAATGCCCGCCCTGGCCAACAAAATGACCTGTGGGATGCGCTTGAAAAGTTCAAGGCCTGGATCGCGCACGGACGATCAGGCGCGCAGCACAACGAGAAAACCCTGCTGCAACCCAGCTTTCACGCCGAGCGTTGGCGCCAGGCCCTGCTGCGCGACACCGCCGACAAACTCACGCCTGCTGGCGAGGCATTTTCCGCGTTACCTGACACAAGCATGTGGGATGGTCAGGTGTGGGGCATACACGAGCTGTTCCCGGAGCTTCCGGCCGACCCCAAGGCCGCCGAAATCCAGGTACGCAATGCCACCAGCCGGATGCTCTACGACCTGGTGATTCAGTTCTTTGCTGCACCCACCCAACCCGTGTGGGCCAAGTGGAAAGACGCGGGCACCGCTACCAAGCAGATGGACAGCGACAAGGCGCTGGCTGAATGGCAAAAAGCCATCAAAGCGCAGCAGCAGGAATTCAACCGCGCCGCGCGCGACGTACTACGTTTTTTTGAAGCAGAAGACGGCCCAGCGTTGCCGCTGTGGAAGGACATGGTCAAAGACGCGCTAAACGCAGGGCTGTCGTATCACAAAAACGCTGCCACGCAAGCGCCTACGGTGCACTTCAGTATTCACGAGCCGGTCGCAGACCTGAACGCTGCACTGGAAGCCATCGCCCGCGAAGTCGCCAAACTCGACGGCTTCGATGTCACCTTGCGCAGTCTTGCCATTGATCAGGCAACCGACCTCAAAGCGGCCAAGCACTGGGTGGTACCCGTGCGCGACTGGGCGCGCAACGACAAATGGCAAAGTGCAGATTCTCAACTCATCGGCTCGCACGATGCCGACGGCTTGGTGCGCTCGGCCTATGTGCAAGCCATGCTAGCTAATAGGCTCTATGACGAGAAAGGCGCGCTCAAGGACGGATTGCTCGACCCGGACTGCATCGAGGCGCGTGAGTGGAGTCTGTCTGCCGGGCAATACAAGCCTTTTGACTTTACCCAGCTCAAGAGCGACAGGAGCGTGGCAGAGCTGATCGGCACACTCAAGACCACCGAGCAAGACATCATCAAAGGCTTAGACAAATTGCTGGCGATGGTGGAGGGTCGGGAATGAGTTTGCCTGAATCATGGGTGGAAGCGCGGCTTGGTGATGTACTTTCACGCGTTGACACTAAAGTTAACCCCCAGACATCTCAGACGAACAGTCATTTTTACGTCGGCCTGGAGTATATCGAATCTCATACGGGCAGATTGCTCCGTGAGGCCGAGGACCTTTCCGAAGGCAGTGACATCCTTAGCATTAAGACTGCCTTCAATGCTGGTGACATTTTGTATGGTAAGTTGCGCCCAAATTTGAACAAAGTTCATTTGGTGACTCAGGAAGGCATTTGCAGCACCGACATCTGGGCACTGAGAACCAGTGTTGTCGTTTTGCCGGAGTTTGCGCTTCGTTATTTGCGTTCCCCAGCGATTTACGTACGCGCCGCACAACTGGCAACAGGTGCCAATCTCCCTAGACTTTCGGCAGATGCGTTTGATCGCCTTCCAATCCCACTCCCCACACTCCCCGAGCAACAGCGCATCGTAGATTTGCTGCGGCTGGCAGAGGCGTACACGGATCAGCAATTACGACGCCAGCAACTTGACTTGATGATCAAGTCCGCTTTAGATCGACTGGTGCTGGCTTCTCCAGAGTCTAAGTGGGAGCAACTTGGAACCTTGGTTGAGACTAGGTATGGCACATCGGTTTCAGCGAACTCGACTGCGGAATCAGGCGTAGCAGTTCTTCGCATCCCAAATGTGATGGGGGGTGAAGTCGACACCGAGGACTTGAAGTATGTCGATCTCTCCCATGCTGAACTGAAGCGCCTAAGCTTAACCACGGCCGACGTATTGATCGTTCGTTCAAATGGCAATCCAGAGTATGTAGGGCGATCAGCTCCAATCACTGAAGACCTGGCTAAATCCGCCATGGTTTATGCCTCGTACTTGATTCGCTTGCGAACGGATCCGACGCGTCTATTACCTGAGTATCTGAGTGCGTTTCTGAATAGTGCCTACGGACGCGCTGCCATGCGCAATGCGATTCGCACAACTGCCGGTCAAAGTAACCTGAGTGGCGAAAACCTGACTAAGGTGAAGCTGCCGATACCTTCTATCGCAGAGCAAGAGCATTTCCGTGACTTCTGGTTGCAGATTCGAGAGCTGCGCCGCCTCATTGCCAAGTCGGAAAGCATCTCTAATGAGCTACGTGCTGCTTTGAGTGTTCATGCAATGTCTGGTGAATTGACAAAAGCGTGGCGTGGCAAACATGCCGCCGAAGTTGCCGAGGCGACACGCATCCGCGACACCCTGCTGCTTGAACGCGGAACGAAGATCAATCTAAGCGGCACCGCCAAAATCAGCTTCACGGCGCAAGCCGATCTCACCGTGCGCCCGGCGCGCCACTGGTTGCTCACCGAGCTCAGTGAATTCCAGCGCCAGGTGCTGACGGCCTTCACCGGCTATTGCCAACAAAGCGGCCAGCCCTTGCTCGTCGAAGACCCGGAGGTATTTGCCCGCTTCTGCGATGACTCGGCTGTGACGGATCGTCTGCAAGCCTTTGGTCAGTCTCATGGCAATCGCATTCGTCGCTCTCTCAGCCAATTGGCGGCACTGGGCCTGATTGCCAAAATTACTTTGCCGAAGCAAGACACGGACAGCGGCGAGCGCGACTACCTAAAGGCCTTTCGACCATTGCGCCCGGAAGAGTTCACGCGCATGGCCGATGTGCAGGCGCTGCGGAAAGCGTTGCCGGCCAGCGTTGATCCGCAACGGTATTATTTTGAAGTCCAGTTGGATTACGAAACCTCTGAGCACGCAGGCGCCAGCGGGATGTTCCAGGTGATCACGGTCGAAGATGAAGACGGCAAGGATTGCATCCACCTGGTGGATCAGGGCCAGCATTACGCCTCGCTCGATGATCTAAAAGAAGCCATCGCCAGCGCACTCAAGGTAGAGGCGCAGCAAGTCGATCTGGAGGCCGTGTAATGCGCCTGCGCTACCTGCACCTGCAAAACTACCCGCCGATCTCCGACATAAAGGTGTGCTTCGCCAGCGGCTCGCCGTTGGCACGTGAGTGCGCCATCCGCTTTGTGGTGGGGGTAAATGGCAGCGGTAAATCAAACCTGCTGCGTGCGGTGGCGGAGGTGTTTTTGGCGCTGGCTGACTTGCGTGCTCCAGCATTTCCGGTGAGCTTGGTGTACGAGTTGGGCGTACGGAGCTCACCCAATCACCGCACCTTGCTGCTGCACTGCCCTGGGCAACGCCAACACGCCAGTTTATGGCTCCACGAGCGCTTTGCCTTTGATGACCAGAATGGCCAGGAGGTGTTCGACACCTGCATCGAGCACCTTAATCTGAATGGTGTGCCGATGGTGCAGGGCTTTGTATCGCTCATCGCCCCTGGCAGTTGGCCGCTGCGCGACAGTTCGCCGCCACAGATTGCATTGCCTTCAGCGGTGCTGGCTTACACCACCGGCGACCTGCGCCCTTGGCGCTCGGTGTGGAACCGTAATCAGCATGGTGACGGTCTGCTAGAAGGTGGTGATGACACACAAAGCGACGAGCGCCCAGCGGGTTGGACCGCCGCCCAGGAAAACGCCCTGCAAGCGGCACGGCAGGTCGGCGGTGACACGCCTCGGCTGGCCATAAATACAGGTAATGCGGAGACGGATCGCTTCCGCCGCCCGGTGCTGCTGGATGCCACGCTGCTGAAATGCGCACTGTTGGCAGTCGCGCTGCCGCAGGCGTTTATTGAAACGGCAGACTATCCGCTGCGGGCAGAGACTGACGCGGCGATGGCCAAGCTGCGTCGGCGCGACGACAACAAGAGCGCGCTGCAAGAACTGCTGGGGCGTGGCGGCTGGCACAGCTTGGTCTCGGTCGCTTTTCGCTCACGCCTGCAAACAGCGCGATGGGATCAGAAGCTCTGCGAAACCGCCCACGATTGGTGGCTATGCGCGAGCGAGGTTATTGCCGAGCCGCACCCGCTGGAAGTTCGCCGCACCCTGATGTTTGATTTGAAGGGGCCTTTCGATGCGCAAGGACCGTCGTTCCTGTCGGCCGCCCGTGACGAGCTGCAAACTTGCACCAGCCAAGGCGAAGCTTTGTGGACCTTGTTGGGCGGGGCCAAGGATGCTAGCGCCTTCGACTTGTTCACCCGCTTACTTGAATTGAAACAGGCAGGCTTGTTTGACGACGTTTTATTACGCTTACGTCGGGCACCAGTAGCTGATCGTGACGAGGCAATCAGCGCAAACGACGTTGGTGTCTTGCGATATGAAGAGCTGTCGGACGGTGAGCAAATGGTGCTGGGCCGCATGGCGCTATTCCACTTACTGCAAGGTCAGCAGGATGCTTTGCTGCTGCTGGATGAACCGGAGACCCATTTCAATGACAAATGGAAGCGCGAAATCGTCGACATCATCGACGATGCCATTGGTCACACGACCAATGATGTCTTGATCTCGACCCACTCGGCCATCGTGCTCTCGGATGTCTTCAACAACGAGATTGTGATGGTGCAAAAGACGGCTGAAGGCTCCACAGTACGCAGCGTGGACGAACCAACGTTCGCCACTGATCCGAGCGCATTAATGATGACGGTGTTCGGTGCCGATGACAGCATCGGCAAACGCGCCCAGGAATTCATTGAAGGCAAGCTGCGGCAAGCCACTGGCACACCTGCCGAGATGGTCGATCTTGAGCACTTGATCGCCCGGATGGGATCGGGGTTCTATCGCAGTGAATTGCGTACCCTGCTGAACACTTGGCGGGACAGAAATGCTTAAACCCATCCATCGCGTCAACTGTTCGCCTGCGTTGGATGCCTGTCAACGGTTGATGCAACGTTTTGCTCTGTGGTTGTGTAGTCCCGCCACAACTGGTGCCAACATCAGTCAGCCAGGTTTGCAGCCTCCAGTGCTCGCTAGCGCAATTGAGGCTAATTGGTTGTGGGACTTTCTCCAACGCATTGATGGTGGCCAATCGTTGTTGAGCCGTGCGCAAATGGTGGCGAACATGGCTCCTGCAGACAAGGCCAACTTGACCAATTGGATGCAGACTGTGGCGGCGGTTACAGCGCAGTTTCAGGCCGCTCCAGCTCCCTGGCCAATCAATCGCCCAATTGCAGTTGATTCGAATTGGAAAGCGTTCAAAGTCCTCATGGAAGCCTTTTACGAAAAGGGGTTTCGTGCAGGCCTGCCCTATTTGCCAAATGGCACGCCCACGGCTGCCGGTGGCGTTAGCTATGTCGACTACGTGAGCGCTTTTCGAAGTACTCACCGCCTGAACCCTGCGCCCTACTCCAGGGAAGTTTGCGTGCTGTGCGGCGGCCCACTTGGCGACACGCCACACATTGACCATTGGATCATCAAGAGCGCCTTTCCACTCCTCAGTGTATGCGCAGACAATCTGCAATTAATCTGCAGCACCTGCAATGAAGCACCCAATAAGGGCGACAAGCCGGTGCATTCCGCTGGTAGCTTTGCTGATTGGTTTCACCCCTATTTCCGCCCGGGCAACGGAAGGTTGCAAATGGCATATGTGCTCCCCGAATTTTCCGTGCGCTGTTCTGCCACTGCACTTACTGATCAGCCGAAGGCAGAAAAACTAGACACGCTGCTTAACCTGAATAGCCGGTGGACGCGCGAATTCAAGGCGGAATATGCCAAGCATCAGGACGTACTGATTCGTAAGGAGCGGCGTCGATTGCAAAGCGCACAGGCTCGTCACACCCAAGTCGAAATTCTGTCCTATATCCAGGAATGGCAGGCAGATTTGACCGCAAGCGAGCCGCACCACGAAGTCCACCAAGCCTTAGCTGCGGCTTTGCAGGAACCATCTCGGATCGCAGCTTGGCATAGTGAATTGGCTTCAAAAAGCTGAGCCCGCTGAAGAGGTAAGTTCAGTAACTACCGTTTAGTGGACCTTCGTGCGTTCTTCTAGCTCCCAAGGGGGAATCAACTTGACTTGGATTCGTCAGTGGCAGGAGTGCAGATAGGATTGTCTATCAAGGATGGCTTGCCTTTCCTCATCTAGCGGCGGACACAACGTGGTCCGCCGCGTCTTCTGACGCCGAAATACGAAGTCAGGTCATGCAATCATCATAAGCGCCTGATCCAGCGCTTTTTCCTTCAGCGTAGCACCCTGCCCAAACCAAGCAGATTCGAGCCGGTGATCGGGACTGCGTGCACGCCGCTCATGGTCAACAAACTCCGTCACGGCGTTGAGTAAGCCGAAAGCCGTTCCCTTTGAAGAAGCCAGTTCAGCCCCTCGTCCACATCCCTCAAACAACGCCATGACCTTCGCCATAGTCCGGTCGCTCACGCTGCCGCTGTCGGCTTTGCTTTCGTCAGAAAATACCCGCGAAAGATAATTCATCGCCTCGTGCGTTTTCACCTTTCGCTCGCTCAGCCCCTTCATCTGAACCGGACCGGGATATTGAGAGGCGCCTCGGTTTGAGTCATGCCGGGATGGCTTGACTCGATAGTTGACGATAGTAGTTCATTTCAGCTTCGGCCGGTGG
>NZ_BAAKJE010000064.1:0-216 GCF_059704565.1 Massilia sp. NBRC 108631 | reverse complement strand
TGCCGCCCACCAGCATGGCTTCGAATTCCTGCACCCGGTCGCCCAGCGCGGTCGAGGCCAGCAGGCTGTTGCCGATCGGCGTGTTCAGCTCGTGCGCGATGCCGGCCACCAGCGCGCCCAGCGACGCCATCTTTTCGGACGTGATCAAATTGGCCTGCGCCTGCTTCAGCGTGGCCAGCACCAGTGTCAGGTCGCGGTGCGCCAGCTCGGCGTTGG
>NZ_BAAKJE010000063.1:0-33262 GCF_059704565.1 Massilia sp. NBRC 108631 | reverse complement strand
ATCGACGGCATTGCCTTCCAGACCAACATCCTGGCGCTGAACGCGGCGGTGGAAGCGGCCCGCGCCGGCGAGCAGGGGCGCGGCTTCGCGGTGGTGGCCTCCGAAGTGCGCAACCTGGCGCAGCGCTCGGCGGCGGCGGCCAAGGAAATCAAGGAGCTGATCGGCGACTCGGTGCACAGGGTCGACGCGGGCAGCCGCCTGGTGGACGAGGCCGGCCAAACCATGGAGCAGATCGTCAGTTCGGTGCGCCAGGTGGCCGCCATCATGGGCGAAATCACCAGCGCCAGCCAGGAGCAAAGCACCGGCATCGCCGAGGTCAACCAGGCGGTCAGCGAGATGGATTCCATCACGCAACAAAACGCGGCGCTGGTGGAACAGGCGGCCGCCGCCGCCGAAAGCCTGCAGCAACAAGCGCACGCGCTGTCGCGCGCGGTCAGCATGTTCCATCTGCGCGGCGGGGCGCCGGGCGCTTTGCAATTACGGCAATAAACTGTGCGATTTCGGAGAAAATCTCCCCGCAAGCGCTGATTTCCCGCCTGCAACAAGAATATAATTGTCCGGACATCTTGCGGTGCACATACAAGGACACTACGTTGGCTGGCTTTAGGGATAAGTCGATTTCGCGCGGCATACGCTTGCTGCTGGCCAGTTGCGTCCTTGCGCCCGCGCTGGCGTGGGGCCAGCCATCCATGGACGCCAGCATCGCCGAGATCCGCGACCAGGTGCGCTACGTGCCGGACAAGGCCCTGGTCCAGCTGCAGAAAATGGAAACCGCCGCGCGCGCCGCGCCGGCCCCCACCAAGGCCGAATTCCTGGCCCAGCTCAGTTCCGCCTGGCGCTCGCTGGGCCAGCTCGAGACGGCGCTGCTGCTGTCGGAAGAACTGATCGCCTACGGCCGCGCGCAGAACGACCAGGCCATCCTGGCCAAGGGCCTGCTCACCAAGGCCTATGCGCTGTCGTCGATGGCCGAACGCAAGGCGTCGCATCAGCTGGCCTTCGAGGCCGAAAAGCTGGCCAACGGCACCGCCGACCTGGCGCTGCAGGTGCAGGCCACCATCACCTCCGGCCAGTCCTATGCCGAGCAGGGCAATTTCGCCGCCGCGCTGGGCAAGCTGCAGATCGCGGTCGACCGGGGCCGCCAGCTGGACGACCTGGTGCCGCTGGCGCAGGCGCTCAACGCGCTGGCCCTGCTCTACACGCAGATGAAGGAATACGACAAGGGCTGGCAAGTGCTGGACGAGTCGGTGCGGGTGGCCGAAAAGCTCAACTCGCCGGGCCGCCTGGCCACCGCCAAGGGCACCGAGTACGGCCTGGCGATCGATTCGCACCAGCCCAAGCGCGCGCTGGCCGCGCTGCAGGCCGGGCTGGAAGTGGCGCGCAAGATGGGCGCCAAGACGCTGATCGCCAACACCCTGGTCAATTTGTCGGACAGCTACCTGAAGGAGCACGACTTCGCGCGCGCGCAGCGCTACGCCACCGAAGCGCTGGCGGCGTCGGCCGAAACGCGCGACGCCGCCACGCGCGCCACCGCGCTGGTCAACCTGGGCCAGGCGCACCTGGGGCTGGGCCACCTGGCCGAAGGCAAGAAACACTTCGACGCCGGCCTGCTGTACTACGAAAAAACCGGCGACCAGCCCGAGCTGCAAGTGATCCTGAAGGAATACGGCCAGGCGCTGGAGCGCGCCGGCGACCTGCGCGGCGCCGTGTCGGCTTACCACCGCGAGCGCGCCATCTCGGAAGCGCTGTTCGAGCAGGAGCGGCAAAAGGCGGTCTACGAGATGCAGGAAAAGTACGAGACCGAAAAGAAGCAGCGCCAGATCGAGCTGCTGAGTCGGGAAAACCAGGTCAAGAGTGCGGAGCTGGACAACCGGCGCCTGCAGCAGCGCGTATGGTGGCTGCTGGCGGTGGTGTTCGCGCTGGCGTCGGTGATCGTCGGCCTGCTGTACCGCAAGGTGCGGCACGCCAACGCCCAGCTGGAAGTAAAGAACCTGGAACTGAAGGCGCAAAGCTCGCTCGACCCGCTGACCTCGCTCTACAACCGGCGCCACTTCCAGGAATTCATGCGTACCCACAACCATGTCGAAAAACGCGGCCCGGCCGGCGAAGACATCGTCGGCGCCCTGTTCCTGCTGGACGTGGACCATTTCAAGCACGTCAACGACACCTACGGCCATGCGGCCGGCGACGTGGTGCTGAAGATGATCGCCGCCACCTTGCGCGAGGCGCTGCGCGAGACCGACATGATCGTGCGCTGGGGCGGCGAGGAATTCCTGGCCTTCCTGCCGGCGATACCGCGCAGCGGCGTGGAAGAGATTGCGCGGCGCATCCTGGTCAGCATCTCGTCGCAGCAGATCGAATACCAGAACCACAGCTTCGGCGTGAATGTGTCGGTGGGCTTCGCGCCGTTCCCGCTGGTGCCGGCCGACACGGCGCTGCCGTGGGAGCGCGCGGTCAACCTGGTGGACATGGCGCTGTACCTGGCCAAGGCCCACGGCCGCAACCGCGCCTACGGCGTGCGCGGCTTCGAGCGCTTCCACCAGACCTCGATGGAAGCCATCGAGCAAGACCTGGAGCGCGCTTGGCGCGCCGGCTTTGTCGAGCTCAGCGTGGTGCTGGGCGGCGCCCCCGAAGCCCCCCCGCCGCCGGGCGAGCACAGCAACGTCGTGCCCCTCAAGCCCGCCGTCAAGTTGTAACACAGCAAAATGGGGTCAGGGTTAATTATTTTTGCAACTAATTGCCCTGTGGATTAATTAACCCTGACCCCATTTTGGGGTAAAGCAAGTTCGGGGCAGACGCGCTTATTTGTCGCGGGCTTCGCGCGCCGATTCCTGGATTTTTTCGCCGGCCTTTTCGATCTTGCGGCCGGCCTCTTCCGTGGCTTCGTTGAGCTTTTCGCTGGTCTTCTTGGCCGCTTCGCTGAGCTGCTCGTTGGTTTCGCGCGCGGCCTGGCTCAGCTCGGCGCCGGCTTTTTGCGTCACCTCGTCGATCTTGCGGCCAGCCTGCTCTGCGGGGCCCACTTCTGCCGGCTTCTGGCAACCCGTCAGGCTGGCAACCACAATGGCCACCGCCAAGGCGGCGTAGAATAAATTTCTTGGTTTCATGTTGTTCTCCTAACGAACCCAGCATACACCTGGGCAAGTAAAACACGATTGACATCAATGTAACAAATCCTGACAATAGCACGAGCGTTCACTTTTCCTAAGGAAGCCGTCATGAACCAGCCAGCCGCGCAGCCAGCCCCGCCACCGACCAGCATCGCCCGCCGCATCTGCCCCTTCTGCGAGGCTGCCTGCGGCCTCGAGGTGGAACTCCAGCAAGACCGCGTGCTGCGCGTGCGGGGCGACGAGGCCGACGTCTTCAGCGCCGGCTTCCTGTGCCCCAAAGCGGTCGGCCTGAAGGACTTGCACGAGGACGGCGACCGCCTGCGCACCCCGCTCATCAAGCGCAACGGCGTCTTCACGCCCGCCAGCTGGGAGGACGCGTACGCCGAAATCGAACGGCGCCTGCTGCCCATCATCGAACGCGACGGCGCCCATGCCGTAGCCACTGTACTGGGCAATCCGGTTTCCCACAAAATGAGCTTGATGCTTTACTTCCCGAAACTGGCGAAAGCGTTGTCCACTCGCAACATGTATTCCGCTTCCAGCGTGGACCAGGTGCCTAAGATGCTGTCGGTGGGCCTGATGTACGGCTCCTGGCTGTCGGTGCCTGTGCCCGACATCGAGCGCTCGCAGTTTCTGCTCATCCTCGGCGCCAATCCCATGGTGTCGAACGGCAGCCTGTGGACCGTGCCGGACTTCCGCGGCAAGGCCAAGGCGCTGCGCGCGCGCGGCGGCAAGATCGTGGTGGTAGACCCGCGCCGCACCGAAACGGCCGCCGTGGCCGACGAACACCACTTCATCCGCCCCGGCGCCGACGTGTTTTTCCTGCTGGGCCTGGTGCACGCGCTGTTCAACGAGAACCTGGTCAGGCTGGGCCGCCTGGCCGGCGATGTGGCCGGCCTGGATGCGCTGCAGGCCGCCGTGGCCGCCTACGCGCCGGAAGCGGTGGCCGCGCGCTGCGGCATCGGCGCGCCCACCATGCGCGAACTGGCGCGCACGCTGGCGGCCACCGAGCGCGCCGCGGTGTATGGCCGCATCGGCACTTGCACCCAGCAGTACGGCACCCTGGCTTCGTGGCTGATCGACGTGGTCAACATCCTTACCGGCCACCTGGACGAGGAAGGCGGCATGATGTTCCCGAAGGCGGCCGCCTTCGCCGCCAACACGCGCGGCAGGCCGGGCAGCGGGCGCGGCGTCACCAGCGGGCGCTACCGCAGCCGGGTGTCCGGCGCGCCGGAGGTGGCCGGCGAGCTGCCCATCACCTGCCTGGCCGAGGAAATCGACACCCCCGGCCCCGGCCAGGTCAAGGCGCTGATCGCCATCGCCGGTAACCCGGTGCTGTCCGCGCCCAACGGCCCGCGCCTGGCGGCCGCGCTGGAGCAGCTGGAATTCATGCTGAGCATGGACATCTACCTGAACGAAACCTCGCGCCACGCGGACGTGATCCTGCCCGGCGTCTCGCCGCTGGAGGACGCGCACTACGACGTGACCTTCACCCAGTTCTCGCACCGCAACCACGCGCGCTACAGCCCGCCGGTGCTGGCGCGCAGCGGCGGCCAGCCGGACGAATCGGAAACCCTGCTGCGCCTGGCGGCCATCGTCAAAGGCCTGGGCGCGGATGCCGACATCGATGCGCTGGACGATGCGCTGCTGCGCGAAGACCTGGAAAAATCCGTCGGCCCGCTGGCCGACACGGTGCTGGGCCTGCTGGCGCCGCAGCGCGGCGTGCAACGCCTGCTGGACCTGGGCCTGCGCAGCGGCCCCTACGGCGACCAGTTCGGCCGCGCACCGGGCGGCCTGAGCCTGGCGAAGATCCAGGCCGCGCCGTCCGGCATCGACCTGGGCCCGATGACGCAGCGCATCCCGGAGGCGCTGCGCACGCCGTCCGGCAAGATCGAGCTGGCACCGCAGATGCTGCTGGACGACCTGGCGCGGGTGGCCGCCGACCTGGCCTCGCCGGCGGCCGACCTGGTCATCATCGGCCGCCGCCAGCTGCGCTCGAACAACAGCTGGATGCACAACCTGCCGGTGCTGGCCAAGGGCGGCTTCCGCTGCACGGCACTGGTGCATCCGGACGACGCGGCCCGCCTCAAGCTGAGCGACGGCGGCCAGGCCACCATCCGCAACGGCGCGCGCCAGATCGCCGTGCAGGTGGAAGTGAGCGCCGAGATGATGCCGGGCGTGGTCAGCCTGCCGCACGGCTGGGGGCACGACTTGCCCGGCACCCAAATGGGCGTGGCGGCCGAGCGGCCCGGCGTCAACCTGAACCTGCTGCTGGACGAAAACCTGCGCGACCCGCTGTCAGGCAACGCGGTGCTGTCCGGCGTGCCCATCGTGATGGCGCCGGCGTAAGCGGCGCCAGTGACTTTCAAGCACGCGTTGAAAGTGTGATATTTGAATAGTTTTGGCGGAAACAAACTTGCTAAACTGTTTAACAACCTCACTCACTTCGCGCGGCCATCATGAAGGAACTTGAAAAACGGGCGGCAGCCTTGGCGCTCTTGCGGCGCTCTTTCGTCAAGCCCGGCAATTTCCAGCCGCCCGCGCTGCGCCTGCTGTGGCGCATGGGCGTGAACGCGCGGCCGCCGCACTTCTGCGGCTTCCTGTACAACACGCTGTTCAGTGGCACGCTGTTCGCCGCCATCTGGGGCAGCTTCATGTGGCTCACGCTATGGCACGGCGACCATGCACCGCTGCGCGCCGCCGGCGTCGCCGCACTGGCCGGCCTGGCCTACGGGCTGATCATGGCCTGCTACTACGCCTACGGCAAGCACGTGCTGGCGCTGCCGTCGTGGGAGGCGCTGGACGCCACGCCAGAGCCGGCGCCGCCCGCCATAGAATACGCGCCGCTGACGCACTGATCCCCCCCCGGCCGCGAACCGCCGGCACGGCGCCGCCGGCGGTTAGTTATATTTGCTACGTGTATTAATGTAGTGATACACTAATTCGCATGAACTTCGACATCGCCCCCACCTCTCCCATCCCGATCTACCGGCAGATCGTGGAACAGGTGCGCCGCCTGGTGGCCAGCGGGCAGCTGACGCCGGGCGAGGAGCTGCCGTCGGTGCGCGCCGTGGCGCAGCACCACGCCATCAATCCCATGACCGTCAGCAAGGCCTACAGCCTGCTGGAGGCTGAAGGCCTGCTGGCGCGCAGGCGCGGCCTGGGCATGGTGGTGGCCGACGCGCAGCCCGCCTCCACGCCGCAGGACAAGGCGGCCATGCTGCAGCCCGCGCTGCAGGCGGCCGCGCAGATGGTGCGCCAGCTCGGCATTGCACCGGCCGACGCGCTCAAACTTTTTGCACAGTGCCTCAACGATCCATCCGCAAAGGAAAACCATGACTGATTCCGCCATCCGCGCCACCGGCCTCACGCTGCGCCGCAAACAATGCGACGTGCTGCACGATATCTCCCTGGACATTCCCGCCGGCGCCGTGGTCGGCCTGGTAGGCCGCAACGGCGCCGGCAAGTCCACGCTGCTGCAATGCCTGGCCGGCCTGGTGTCGCCGGATACGGGCAGCAGCGAGCTGCTGGGCTGCCCTTCGCTGGACCTGAGCGACGCGGTGCGCGAACGGCTCGGCTACGTGGCGCAGTCGCCCGACCTGTTCGGCTGGATGACGGTGCTGGAACACCTGCAGACCATAGGCCGCGCCTACCCGCGCTGGAACGAGGAGCGCTGCCTGGCGCTGGCGCTGAGGCTGGAGCTGCCGCTGTCCTGCAACGTGAGCAAACTGTCCGGCGGCGACCAGCAAAAGTTGTCCGTGGTGCTGGCCCTGGCGCACGATCCGGACGTGCTGCTGTTCGACGAACCGGTGGCCAGCCTGGACCCGCTCACGCGGCGCGAGTTCATGCGCGCCATTTTCAACAGCGCCGAACCCGCGCGCGAGCGCACCATCCTCATCTCCAGCCACATCCTGAGCGACCTGGAACGCGTGGTGTCGCACGTGGCCTTCATCCGCGAAGGCCGCCTGCAGGCTTACGACAGCTGGGACGCGATGCTGGAGCACTACCGCCTGGCGCCGCCTGGCTGCGACGCGCCCGCCGGCGCGGTGCTGTGGCGCAGCCGCGCCAGCGGCCAGCTGCTGGTCGACAGCCGCCGCGCGCCGCACCTGGCCGGCGCCGGCCGCGCGCTCGCGCTCGATGAATTGTTCATGGAACTGAACACGTGAAAACCGCTCCCCTCGCCGTGGTGCCGGCCCTGACCGCGATGGCCGCCAAGGTCATGCTGGCTTGCCTGGGCGTGTATTGGGTGAGCCTGCTGACGGTAACGGGCAGCCCGGGCCAGGGCGCCGACACCGCCATCAAGATCATGCTCGGGGCCGGCGGCGTGTTCCTGACGCTGGTGGTCCATTACCACGCCCAGGGATTGCACGACGCGCTGCGCGTGCTCGGCGCGCTGCGCGTTCCCGATGCGCTGTGGCGCGCCTGGCTGGGTGCCTGGCTGGCCACCATCACACGCTACTGGGCGGCGGTCAGCGCCGGCACCGCCATACAGCTGGCCATGCCCGCCTCCAGCACCTTCTGGCTGGCCGGTCCGGCGCTGCTGTCCTTGCTGCTGTGCTTTGCGGCGCTGCGCGCCGCGGCGGGCGCTGGCCTGGTGCGGCCCATCTGGCGACGGGCCGCAAGACCGGCAGCGCTCGCCGTGATTCTGGCGCTGGCGCTGAAAGGTCCCGGCGCCGCCCTGGCCTGGTTCGCAGCACTGCCGGCCGCGCTGCTGCTGGCGTTCAGCCTGGCGTGGCCGGCGCTGGCCTGGGCCTGCTGGCGGCGTCACGCTGGCCAGGTGCCGGCCTACGGCACGGTGGCGCCTGCGCCCAGGCGCATCAACCGCGCCGCCGCGTTCATGCGGCGCTACACCGTGCTGCAATGGCGGCCGCAGGCAGAGGCGGGCGATATGCCGCAAGCCCCCGGGCCGCTGCGCAAAGCGGCAATGGTGATGAATGGCGAAATCCTGTTCTACATCGTGCTGCTGCAAATGCTCACGGTACACTGGAACAGCCCTGCCACGCCGCTGCGCGCCATCGGCCTGTTCTTCATCTGCATGATAACCACCGGTAAGCTGGCCGTGCGCGACCTGCACTGGCGCGGGCTGCTGCTGCCCGGCGGCTTGCAGCGCAAGCGCATCGGCACCCACATCCTGCTGTCCACGCTGACGTTCCAGGTTGCCGCCATGCTGCTGATCACCATTGCCTACCTGGCAGCCAGGATCGGCTTTGGCGCCGCGCCGGCGCACGCGCTGGCCAGCGTGCTGCAGGTCGCCATCCTGCCGCTGGAGCTGGTGTTCTTGACCAGCGCGGCAGTACTGGTCCGCACGCTGCGTCCCCTTGCGCTGGCCGTGCTGATCGGCACTGCAGCAGCGGCAGGGCTGGGCGCCCTGTACGCGGGTTACGACACGCTGCGCTGGACCATCGGTCCCGGCTACGTGCTGTTCCTGGCCGCAGGCACGGCAGCCTGCACCTGGCTCGCCAACCGCCGCTGGACGCCCGAAAAACTGCTGCGCAACATGCATCCCCAAGGAGTATTCGCTTGACGTCGTTCGCCATCAAAAAAACCAACGCACAGCTGCTCGGCCTGGCAGGCTTCGTTGCCCTGAGCCTGCTATTCATCTTCATCGCCACGCGCACCGACCAGCAGGGACGCCGCACCGGCAGCCTGCTGCTGGCCAGCTTCGCCAGCGCCGGCATGTTCCTGCATGCCGCCGCAAGCGCCAACAAGCTGATCCAGTCCCGCAAGACGCTGGAAAACATGCGTGCGCCAGCTGCCGCCTGGACGCCCTTCTTGCGCAACTGCCTGCGCGACACATCGCTCACCTGGCTGGTGCTGGCGCTAACGCTGATGGTGCAGGTCGCGCTGCGCCCGGCTCCCAAGCCGTACTGGCTCAGCGCCGGCGCGCTGGGATCGCTTGCTGCCTGCCTGGGCACCGTGTATTCACTGGCGCAATCGGAACTAATGCCGCGCATGCGCAACGCGATCCACCCCGCTGCCGCCTTTGCCGTGATCCTGCCGCTGGTGCTGGGCGGCCCGGCCATGCTGAACACGGCGTTCGCCGCGCAGCCAGGCGCCTTGCTGGCGCTGGCCCTGTTGTGCTGGCCTGCCCTGACCGCGGCTCTGTTGCTGCGCTGGCGCGGTCCGCCCGCACTGTGTGCCGGCGCCCGCAACGGGGAGCATTCGCTGCTGCTCGGCTGGCTGGCAAGAATGCGGCGCTACGCGCTGCTGAAACGCGGCGTGTCGGTGGTGGACGACCGCAAACTGGACTGGCACAGCCTGGCGGCCAGCGCCCTCTGCGTCTTCTTCATCGATTTGATGTCGAGCACCGGTCCCGGCGGCGCGCTGACCGCCAATCACCTGCTGGGCATGGCGGCCCTGGTGTATCACGCCTACCACCTGCTGGCCGTACGCGACCTGCATTGGCGCAGCCCGTCTGGCGCCATGCGATGATCCTTGCCGAGCTGCCTCTGGTGATCGCCGCCGCGGTCGTCCTGAAGGGACTGCCGCAGCCTTACGCCGGATGGGGCGCCGTGGCGGTCTGGCTGGCCGCCTACGTTTGGGTTGGCTGGGCCGATATCCGCACCACGCCGATTGGCAGTGTCAAGGCCGACTTCAGCTACCTGCTCGCCATCGCGACGGCCAGCGCGTTGCTGCTGCTCGCCGCACGGCGCCTTTGGACCACCCGCAGACTGCGCTCCTATCTGAGGCTGCGCTGACGCAGCCCGGCATGCCGACCCGCGTTTGAACCGCCGCACTGCAGGCGGCCGCTGGACGCGGCGGACCGGGTGGCCTAGAGTCCGGGTATGCACCAGACCACCACCCTGCGCCTGATCCTGGGCGACCAGCTCAACCCGGAACACAGCTGGTTCCGGCACCGGCACGACGACGTCCTCTACGTGATGATGGAGGTGCGCCAGGAAACCGACTATGTGCTGCACCACGCGCAGAAGATCATCGCCATCTTCGCCGGCATGCGTGAGCTGGCGCGCCAGTTGCGTGCGCAGGGCCACCGCGTGCACTACCTGAAGATCGGCGACGCCCGCAACCGCCAATCGCTGCCCGCCAACCTCGACGACGCCATCGAGCAATTCGGCGCCAGCGAATTCGAATACCAGATGCCGGACGAGTGGCGGCTTGACGAGCAGCTGGCACGCTACGCGCGCAATCTGCCCATCCCCAGCCGCATGGCCGATAGCGAACACTTCTATACCCGCCACGACGAGGCCGCCGAGCTGTTCGAAGGCCGCAAGCAATGGCTGATGGAGCACTTCTACCGCACCATGCGCGTCAAACACGGCGTGCTGATGGACGCGGCAGGCAAGCCCGAGGGCGGCAAGTGGAACTACGACCACGACAACCGAAAGTCCTGGCCCGGCACGCCGGCGGAGCCGGAGGATACCCGTCCTTGCCACAACCATTCGGCGCTGTGGCAAGAAATCGAAGCGTGCGGCGCGCGCAGCTTCGGCGAGCCGCACGCCGCGCAGTTCAGGTGGCCGCAGAACCGGCAGGAAGCCTTGCAGCAGCTGGATGGCTTCATCGAACACGCGCTGCCGCATTTCGGCGAGTTCCAGGACGCGATGAGCAGCCGCGCTTCACGGCTGTTCCATTCGCTGCTGTCGTTCGCGCTCAACACGAAGATGCTGAACCCGCGCGAAGTGGTGGCAGCAGTGGAACAGGCATGGCGCAAGGGCCGCGTGCCGCTGGCCTCGGCCGAGGGATATATCCGGCAGGTGCTGGGCTGGCGCGAGTACGTGCGCGGCGTTTACTGGAGCCAGATGCCCGCCTATGGGCAGCAGAATGTGTTCGGGCACGCGCTGCCGCTGCCGCAGTGGTTCTGGACCGGACAGACCGGCATGCGCTGCCTGGCAAGCGCCATCGGCGACTCGTTGCAGCATGCGCACGCGCACCACATCCATCGGCTGATGGTGATCGGTAACTTCGCGCTGCTGGCCGGGCTGGATCCGCAGCAGGTGCATGAATGGTACCTGGGCGTGTACATCGACGCGTTCGAGTGGGTGGAATTGCCCAACACGCTGGGCATGAGCCAGTTCGCCGACGGCGGCATGCTGGCCACCAAGCCCTACGTGTCCAGCGCCGCTTATATCGACCGCATGAGCGATTATTGCAAGGGCTGCCGCTATGACCGGAAGGACAGGACGGGCGAGTCGGCCTGCCCGTTCAATGCCCTGTACTGGGATTTTTTTGCGG
Source organism: Massilia sp. NBRC 108631 (assembly GCF_059704565.1). Taxonomy (NCBI): domain Bacteria; kingdom Pseudomonadati; phylum Pseudomonadota; class Betaproteobacteria; order Burkholderiales; family Oxalobacteraceae; genus Massilia; species Massilia sp. NBRC 108631. Next base: position 21,968 of record NZ_BAAKJE010000063.1, on the reverse strand, counting down.
GCAACGAGGCCAAACTGGCCGGCAATCCACGCATCGGCATGGTGTATCCGCAGCTGCGCAAGATGGCGCCGTCCGACGTGCAGGCGCTGCGCACGCGGGCCGATGCGCTGCGCGGACGGCTGGACGAACTGTAGCGCCGGGGCTGATGCGGCTGCGGCTGCGGCTGCGGTCGCGGTTCCGCTTGCGTCAGCGTTGCGCGAGCGCCGGGGCGGCGGACTGCGCCACCTGGAACATGGCGGTGCGGCGTGCCACCTCGCGGCCGTCCAGCAGCAGCACGCTCTGCACGGTGTACTGGCCCTGCTCCATGCCGCGCGGGATCTTGTAGACACCCACCGCCCGGTAGTGGCCGGCGCCATCGATGCGCTCCACGCGCGCGATCTGCGGCTTGTCGGACGCCCTCTCGCCGTTGGCTTTCAGCAGCGTCATGCTCTGCACCACTTCCGGTACGCGCTGCGACTGGCCGTACAGCTTGATGTTGCCAACCACCTGCACCGGATCGCCGCCGGCGCGCGCCACGCTGGCGCTGGAAAACACGTCGTACTGCTTGAGGCGGATTTCGTTGGTGGGCACGGCCAGCCCTTCGCGCCGCGCTTCGTTGTTGACGGTCTGCGCGCTGGCCACCTTTTCCGAGTAGCTGGTCCAGCCGATGGCGGCGCCCATGGCCGCACCGATGGCGGCGCCTTGCGCGCATTTCTTGCCGGCCAGCGCGGCAAGCGCGCAGCCAGCCACCGCGCCGATGGCCGCGCCAGTGGCGGCATTTTGCGCGGCGCTGCCCCCGGTGTTGCCGGCGCCGCCGTCATTGCGCTGGCCGTAGCGTCCGCCGTTCTCCGGCGCGGCGCAGCCGGCCAGCAGCGCGGCGATGAGGGTGAAGCCGAGTGTGCGTTTCATGAGGCCTCCGTCTCTATTGGCATCGATCGTTGATCCAGTCCGCGCCGCTGGCCACACAGCGCAGCATTTCACGGTTCAAGCGCTCAGCACGCTGCTTCAAGCCCAGGCACTCGCGGTTGCCGACATCTATCATCGTTGCACAAATTTCGGCCTTGTCCATGGCGCCTTTGTAATTGCCTTGATTGAGCTCGCGTTCCGCGTCGGCCAGAATCTTGCGCGCCTGCTGGGCCGCCTGTGCTGCCTGAGGAACCGTGCTGATGACGGGCGGCGGCGGGGCGACAGCGGCGCCGCGCGGCGGCTGGTTGGCTATCGCGGGCGGTGGCAGGCTGGCAGCGGGCGGCGCCTTCTGTTCCAGCACAGTCGCTTCCAGCAGCTTCGACAGGGAATCGCGCAGCGAGCGGATGCGGGATTCGAATTCCGCCCGCTGCATCTTTTCCGCAGCCAGCAGTTTGGCTTCCATGCATGCCAGGTCGGGCTTCTTGTGGCACGCTTCCGCTTCGTCCAGCAGCCGCTCGGTCTTCAAGCCGTCGAGACGTTTGTCCCATTCGCGCGTATCATCGTCAGCCCCCCATTTCTTTGTGAAGGCGGACAGGCGCGCGTCGGCGGTGGCAACCGCGCCCGTCTGCGCCGCGTTCTCGAGCACGGGTTTCAGGTCGGCCCAGGCCTTGGCACGCTGGCGTTTCTTCTCGCAGCCGAGAATGGCGCTGTTGATGGCTTCGTTCACGCGCCGGATCTGGGCGGCCGGCGCCTTGTCGGTGCGCAGCGAAGCCAGTTCGGTGCGCGCGTCGTCCAGCTTGCATTCCGCGGCGAGCTTCTCGGCTTGTGCGACGCGCTCGGCGATGCGTTCTTCCCTGTTGGCGGGCTTGGCCAGATACCAGATCACGGCCAGGATCATGGCGACCAGCACCCAGGTGCCGATGCCGATCGGTTGCCGCATCGGCGGGCCGGCTTTCGGACGGGCGCCGCCGGTGGGTGGTGCATGCACGGTACCGGCAGGCGGCACGCCGCGCACCTTGTTGAGGCGCGCTTGTGCCGCTGCGATCTGCTCCTGCGTCATCTTTGGCGCTTCGCCGCCGGCCGGCGCCGCGTCCGGCCCGGCTTTGGCATGGCCTGCACCGGCCTCGCGCGCGGCGGCCGGCTCGGCAGAACCGGCAACACCGGCAGCACCGGCAACATTGGCTGTTTTTTGCACGCCCACGCTGCCCGGCCGCTCGGTACGCGCAGGCGGCGCGGTGGGCGGGGCGGTGGGCGGCACAGCCGCGCGCGCCGGCGCGCCAGCAGCGGCTTGCCGGGTGCCGCAGAACGGGCAGAAGTTCACCTGGCGCGGAAAGCCCCGGCCACACGCGCTATTGATGCATCGGTACGTCACTACGTCCACTGCTCAGCCTTCCTTATTCTGGATCGGGAATATCGTCATGCGGATCGGGAATCGCGGCGCCAAGCAGCGGCGCGATGTCCGGCATCTCGCTGGCCAGCTTCCACTGGTCGACGCGCGGAACCCACTGCATGTTCCACACTTTGGTATTGCCGTCCACTTCACCGGCCGTGATGCGCTGCGCCAGCTCCGGCAGCGTGTACGGCCCCTGCTGCGTTTTGTTGACGAACACCTTGTAGCGCATGGCCACAGGCGCTGCAGCCACCGGAAGCGCGGAAGGCGAGGAAGACGCGGAAACCGCCGCAGCAGCCGGCGGGGCCACGCTTGCAGGCGCCAGCACGCGCGCCGCAGCCGCGTCGCTGGCGAGCATCTCCGGCTTGAGCACGCGCTTGTCCACCGCATGCTGCACTTCCCAGCTGTAGGCGTCGGTGGACGATCCGGCAACCGGGTCGCTCCACGCCGCCAGCGACTCCAGCGCGCGCTCCACAGACGCAACCGTTCCCGGCTCCAGGCCGGCGCTCAAGGCCTGCGCGCGCTTCACCCACTCGTCGTGCAGGCGCTTGGCGGTAATATTGGGCAGCGACGGCGACGGCAGTTCGGCGCCCGTCTCGTCCACCTCCAGCTTGGGCTGGTACACCCGGTGCTGGTAGTAGCGCATCAGCGCCGCCAGCAGCACGAACTGGTGCGCGCCCATGCGGGCCAGGCGCTGCTGCACCGCGCCGACCACCTGGTCGCGGTAGTAGGCTGGCAGACCGTTGGAGCGGATGGCGAACTCGTTGCCGATCTGCAGCCATTCGCCCGAGCCCTGCTCCACTTCGAACAGGTACTGGCCGCGCGGCTGGAACAGCGCCTCGCGGTCCGCCAGGTCCGCCTTGCGCTTGATGACGCCCAGCGCAATCGCCTGCAGGAACCACTCGTAGTCGTCGGCCAGGCGGTTCAGCTCATCCATCGACGGCGCGATGGGGTGGCGGAAGCGCGTGGAGTCGAAATGCAGGTGCGTCGGGATCTTGGGATTCTCGATCTGGTACGAAGTGCGCCAGGTCGGCAGTCCGCGCAGCACCGTCATCGGCACGCCGGACAGCTCGATGTAGCACACCGCCCTGCCGCCGATGCCGGTGTTGACGATGCTCACCAGGTCGCCGTGGAAGAAGCCGGTCGGCACCGCCGCCTTGATCTCCGCCTCCAGCTTGCGCCATGCATTCGCATCGCCCACGCCGATAAAGCACTTGAACTGGTCCGCGTTGGGCGTGAACTCGGCCGAGAAGCGCGCATTCACCCACGGCATGGCGCTGCGTATCCATTCGTTGAAGGTGTGCTGCCGCTCTTGCGGCGACATCGCCATCAGCCGCTCCAGCAGCGGGTCGGGCGGCGACTGGCCTTGGTCCAGCTGTTCACTGCTCAACTGCGTCTGCGCGCGGCGGAACAGCTTGAGCAACAGCGCCGAGCGCAGCTTCTCGTCGCCCAGCTGCGGGAACAGGCGCGCCGAGCCGCCGAACTCCAGCAGTACTTCCTCGCTCCATACGCTGATGTCGCCGGTGAGCTTGACCGCCTCCGGCACCGTGTCGCTGGCCAGCTTCATGTAGGTGGCGTGTTCGTGCTGCGCGTCGGCGCGCAGCTGCGCAATGCGCTGGTCCACCGCACCCAGCATGGCTTCCACGCAGCGCCGCCCCTCCTGCAGTTCGCCGGCGATGCCGCTCCACACCGCCTGGCCCTGCTCGTCCACCGACTGCGTGTCGCCCAGCCAGGCCGACATGGAACGCAGCAGCTCGACCGACTGCCCCGCCGCGACCGCCAGCATATGGAAGCGCAGATAGTCGGCGATGTCGCGCTTCAGGTGCGCCATCACTTCGCGCGACTGCGCCTCGCTGCCGAACATCTTGGCCGCTGCCTGCGACAGGTTGTTCAGCGATTCCTCCACCTGGCGCGTGCGCAGCGCGTCGCGGATGTCGCGATAGCGCTTGCCGTTGCGTTCCATGTGCACCAGGTCGCGCTGCGAAATGCGCGCCTTGATCTGCTCCAGCAGCGACAGCACGAACTCCAGCCCGCCCTGCTTGCGGTCGTCCAGCAGCGCATACAGCTGCTCGCGCGCGCGGCCCTTCAGGCGCTGCAGCAGTTCGGCCGTGTGGCGCTTCAGACGGTCCTCGCTGGTCTCGGCGGTGGCGCCGGCCTCGCGGATGGCGTCACGCTCCAGGTGCGGCAGCAGTTCGGCCACCTTCTCGCGCCATTGTTTCAGCTCGTAGTCGCCCATGATGCGGTCGATCTCCAGCTGCACCTTGCTCTCGACGCGCTCCAGCAGCGAGCGTTCATCCTTGTCCATCAACAGCTGGTCGGTGAGCGCGTATTCCTGGAACGGCGCCACGTCCACCGTGCCCTTCTTGAAATCCGGGAACTCGTCGAACGGGTGTTCGGACATCGCCATCTGCTCGCGCATAAAGACGTCGCGTTCCTGATCGCCGGCGCGGCGCGCCTTGCTGCCATCGCTGCCCAGCAGGCCGAAGAAGGCTTTCACCATCAGCCCTGCCAGCTCGTAGGCGCGGATGTCTTCGCGCAGGCTTTGCTGCGTGTCCAGCACGGCCTGGCCGAAGGCAGAATAGACCTTGGAATAGGACAGTCGCATGTCGCCGAAGCGCTGCTCCGGCACGCGCGGGTTGAACGGTCCCAGCTTGTGCTGCTGCTGGTTGACCGCCACCGAGCGCTTGCGGTTGGCGAAATCGGCCGAGGCGAAGTCCTCGAACAGCGAATCGGCCACCATCTGGTACACGTCTTTCACGTCCTGCGTGGCCTTGTTGGCCAAGTTCGCGGTATCGACGAAATACACGTCGTCGAACGGCGCGCCACGGCCCGTCAGGCTGTCCGGGTCGGCCCAGCGCACCTGCGCGTTCATGTCGCGCATGGCCGTTTCCAGCTCCATCAGCGTGGCATAGGCGTTGGCTTCGGTGCGCTCCTTGTTGGCCTTGGCGTAACCGGACGGCATGAACATCACCAGGTCCACCTGGCTGTCCGACACTTCCTGGCGCGCGATGGCCTTGGCGATCCAGCCCAGGTCCATGGCGGTGCCGGCGCCGGTGCCGCCGGCGTTGGAACCGATGACGACGATGCGGAACTTGGACGTGTCCACCTGCAGGCCGAGGCGCTGGTAGTTTTCCTTGCGCTCGTTGCCCGCGTTACTGCTCAGGAAGTTCAGCGCGCCCTTGATGCGGCCGCGCAGCTTGGGGTATTTGTCGTACAGGTAAAGCCGCGCCACGGCGCGGATCTGGCCTGCGCCCTTGGACGGGTCGATGCCCAGCGAGCGCAGTTTCTTCGGCCGCAGCGGCATCCAGCTTTCGATCAGCGGGAAGCGCGCCAGGCTGTCGTCGGACTCATGGTACTGCTGCAGGTCGATCGATTCGACCAGGCGTTCCTCGTCGCTCAGTTTCACCAGCTCGTACCACGGGTCGCTGCGCTGCGACTTGCCTTCGTCAATCACGGCGCCGCTGTCCAGGTCCACGTGCAGGAAGCGCGCCACCGGGAACTGGCCGATGGCTTCCACGCGCGTGGGGTGGCGGCGGTTCCACACCGCCGACAGGATGCGGCGGCGGATGCGCATCATCACTTCCATGCCGGTGCCGCCCGCGCCGATGAACAGCGTGGGGCGCAGGTCTACCTTGAGTTCGGCCTTTTTGCTGGCGCCGCTGCCGTTGTTCTGGAATTCTGCCATGGTCTCTCCTGGGCTCCTGGTTTAACGGCGGCCCGTCACCAGCGCGCCCGCCAGCGAGGCGATGCCGAGGACGAGCAAGGTGCCGGTGATGGCCACGGTGAGGAATTTGCCGGCGTTCAGAATGGCCAGCACGGCGGCGGCGCTCATGAAGGCCAGGCCGAAGAACATCAGCCAGCCCGCCGTGTCGGCCGAGGACGGCGCCACGCGGCGGCGCACCAGGTGGTTGCTGTAGGCGTTGCGGGCGAAGAAGAACACGATCAGCAGCACCAGGAACACTGCGCCGCCAATGGCCAGATCGCGCGTGGAGGTGTCCGTCGCCGGCGCCCCCTGCACGGGCGCCACCTCGATCGGTGCGCCTGCGGCTCCCGGGGCGCCGGGAGCAGTGGCGGCCGGTGCGGCGCCGGGCGGTACCGGCGACAGCGTGGGTTCGGCCGGCGGCTTGGCGTTCGGGTCGGCCTGGTTGCCGGGGATCTTGAAGCCTGGGTCGGTATTGTTTTGCATTCTGGTTGATCCTCGATGTAAGCAGTTAGCGGCCGAGGCGGACCTGCGCACCTTCGCGCAGGTCCGTCAGCGTGTTTCCAAATAAGCTGGTGTTGAGCACAGCGACCTTGTTGCCGGCCTTGTCGAACAGCGGCTGGCTGTTGCCGGCCTTGACGTGCAGCGTGCGCAATTCGCCTTCCACGGTGACCTGCACCTTGCGTGGGCGCGTGGCGGCCATCACCGCGCCGAAGCCGGCCAGCAGCAGCGCCGCCAGGCCGCCGATCAGCGCCAGCAAGGGCGCGACGCCGAACTGCATGCGCACCTCCAGCGGCAGCACCGCGCGCGAGCCTTGCACCTGGCTGGGCGGGGTGAAGATGTCGGGCAGCGGATCGCCGGGGAACAGCTTGGCCATGCGCTCGCGGAAGGCTTGCGACAGTTCCAGCTTCTGCTCGCTCAGCTGCACTTCGATGGCGCCGGGCAGCACAGCTGCGGAACCGGCCGCCTTCACCGCTTCCAGCGACCATTTGCCCGGCAAGTGCGCCACCGGCAGCTGCATGGTGGACGACAGCGGCTGCGATTTGCCGGGCGCCAGTCCGTTCACCGTGCCGGCGCCCAGCACGATGGGCTTCTCGGCGCCGGCCAGCACGGAGCGCGCGGCCAGGCGCGCGCTGGTGATGGTGTACGGATAGATGGTGTTCTCCAGGCGCCACTGGATGCGCGCGTCCGGCGTGCCGCCGGCCCCGGCAGCGGCGGCAGCGGACGCGCCGGCATCGATGTCGGCGCGCAGGATGCCGTTGGGCTGGGTGGAAAACGCCACGCCGGGCACATTCTCCACTTTCGCAGGGTACAGGCGCACGGTGTCCTGGTCCAGCGGCTTGAGGCGTGCCGGCGGCTCGGTGATGACCTTCTGCAGGCGGCCGGCGCCCAGCAGCGCATCCAGTCCGCGCGCCCCTTCGTCGCCGATGGCGAACACGTAGATCATCATGCCGTTGGCGCTGTAGCGGCCCTGCACCGGCATGTGCAACGGGAAGGCCAGCGCCTTCTTGATGCTGCCGCCGTGGTGGATCAGTTCATAAAATTCGCGGTTGCGATGCGCGGTGGCCTGGTCGTTGTTCGGGCTGTTCTTGTTATTGGTAAACAGCCAGATCAGGCCCGGCTTGCCGCCCAGCGCTGTGGCGATGGAAGCGCTGACCGCCTCGCCCAGGTCGGTGTCGGCCAGGGCGCTGCTGCCGGGCTTTTTAGCGGTCGTCAACGGCGCCAGCGCGCCCGCCACGGCGGCGCGCTGCGGCTTGTCGTTCACCTGCGCGGCCAGCAGCGCCTTGGGCGACGGCGCACCGGGCAGGCTTTGGTTGAAGGCGGCCAGCACCAGCGCATCCCCGGGCTGGATGGCGGCCAGCACCACTTCCGTCACCAGCGCCTTGTACGGCGAGGCGGGGTCGGTGTAGAACGGCTCCATCCAGCCGGAGTTCTGCACCAGGAAAACGTGCGACACCGGCGCGGCCAGCGCCGCGCCCGGCAAAGTCAACGCGCAAGCCAACGCCAGCGCCGCGGCGCACGGCGCCGGTCGCAGCGAGGGCCGCAGCAAGGCCAGCCGCATCATGGCAGCGCTTTCAAGTGCCAGCCGCGAATCTCGTTCCAGCTCGGGTGGTGCAGCCACAGGCAATCGTGGTACACGAAGGGCTGGCAGTCGCCCGGATGCGACAGCCGCACCGCCTCGTCCAGGATCACGTTGCGCTGCCCCACCCATTCGATCAGGGTGCGCTGGATCACCGCGCCGCCCAGCGCGTCCTCGGCCTTGGCGGGCGGGCGCTCCATGCGCAGCACCAGGCCGGTGGGCTGGCTGCGCGTGCTGCTGACGTTTTCCAGCAGCGGCAGCACCAGCGCCGAATCGCGGCTCTGGTCTTCCACGTTCTCCACGTCCCACGGTTCGTTCTTGACCTGGTGGCCGCGCCGGAACAGCAGCGTGCCGAAGCCGAGCCGCGCGCCGTCCAGCAAGGCGTGTTCCTGTGCCTGCGCCACGCCCAGCTCGCGGAAGGAATAGCCCTGGCCCTGGTGATGGCCGATCTGCCACAGGCGGCCGTCGCGGCTGCGGGCCGGCGCGCCCAGCTGCAGGCGCGGCGCCCAGTCCGCAGGCCACGGCAGCCATTGCGGCGCGCTGCCGGGACGCCATTGCAGATGGCCCTGCGCGTGCAGCCAGATCAGTTTTCCGTCGTAGCTCAAGGGGCGCGACCAGCCTTCGGCCGGAACCGCGCCGCCGGCGGCCGGCGGGTGATCAACCCGCCCTGCGGACTCCGCATCCGGGTCCGGGATCGCATCAGGCGCCGCCGAAGTGCCCGGTTCCGCCGCAATCTCCAGCGTCTCTCCGTCCGCTCCCTCGGCATCGGCCGTCCACAGGCGCACGCCGGCGGGGGCCGCGATCAGGCAGGCCATGCGCCGCCCCACCATGCCGGGCGAACTGGCCAGCCGGGCCGACAGCACCACTTCAGTATGGAAACTCTCGCTGACCGGATTGATCACCAGCCGCACCAGCCCCTGTCCCGACGGCACCAGCGCCACCTCGCCGCGCCGCGCGCCGCCATGCGCCGGCAGCCAGGCGTAGGCCGACGCGCTGAAGCTCAGGTCCGCCAGATGATCTTCGCACGTCATGACGTGCCAGCGCGCGGCGGCCGGGTCCCAGTACTGCAGCACGTTGCGGGTGTAAGCCAGCGCCAGCAAGCGCTGCGCGGCAAAGCCGAAGTCCGCCGCCGCGAACATGCAGACCGCGTTCGGCGGCGCCGGGATCTTCAATTCGGCCTGCCCCACTTCCGGCTCCGGCGGCCGTGATTCCAGGCTGGCCGCCAGCGGCAGCGCCGTCAGCGGCAGGCCGTGCGGCGCATGCCGCGGCAGCGGCGCCTCGTTCACCGGCAGCGGCGCCGTGCTCGGCCCCCACCACGCGGGCAGGCGCTGCGCCGCCGGCGCGCACGCCTGCAGCGCCGCGCCGCATTCCGGACAGTACGCAAAGCCTTGCGGATAGATGGCCGCGTGCGCGCAGCCCGCAGGCAGCGACGCGCCCAATAGCTGCGCCACGTCCGGCAGGCGGCTGCGCGCCTGCGCCTGCCACTCGATGCGGCTTAAGCCCTGGCTGGACGCCAGCTGAAATTGCCCACTTTCATCGTCCTCCAGCCAGACGCTGTCGGAAGTCTCCCACCTGTATGCCATGTATGTGCTCGAATTAATCCGCTTGCGGAACCTGAGCTCCGCCTGGGCAAGCTCAAGTTGTTCTTTGCATCATAACGCAGCGCCTTGCGGTTCGGGCAAGACACCACAAAAAAATACGCCCCATTTTACTGGGGCGTATTGCGCTGTATCGCGGATTTTAGCCGAACTTTCGCGGCAGACTATTTGTAGATGCCGACGCCTATCAGCACATCGCCGAATTTCTCGATATATGTGGATTTGTCTTCCATGTTCTTGCTCACCGAATTGGGCCATTTGTACGAGACCCAGCCCTTGCCGGCCGGGCTGTTGGCCACTTTCAGGAATTCCTTGATGGGAAACACGCCGCCGGCGTTCAGCTCGGTCAGGTTCTTGTTGACCATCTTGGCGTTCTGGCCATGCGCCAGCGCCACGCCCTGCTGCTCGCCCGTGGTGCCGAACATGAAGACGTACAGATCGCCCTTGATGAATTCGCCCTTCGGGTCGTTGAAGGCGGCAATGGCCTTGTCGCGTCCGTTCTTGTCCATGTAGGCGCCGGCTTTCTTCACCATGGCCACCGCCTCGTCGGCTGTGCCGCGGTGGGCGGCGTCCTGCGCGCGGGCGGCGCCACCGATGGACAAGGCCAGCACGGCGGCAAACAGGACCTGGAATGCATGTTTCATCATAAAACGTCTCCTTGGGGATAGGCGCGGACAGATCGTTGCTGCCCGTCACTCAAACATAGCACATGCCTTACAGCAACACTAAGACTTCCGCAAGCGGGTTGCGCAAAGCAGACGCCAGAGTCTGATATGCATCAAATTGCCGCCCAGCCAGCGGCATAAGCTGGACAGCGGGGTCTTCCCGCACTGCTTCCGAAAGGACTGTCATGCCTGCTCACATCACCATCCGCGACGGTTCGCCATACTGGTGGGCCAGCACCGATATCTGGGTCGTGCCCGGCGCCGATCCGAACGGCGCGCCCGGCACGCCGGTGGCCGGCCAGCCGGCCTACCTCTGGGCCCACGCCGTCAACAGCGGCAACACGGTTGCCAACGGCACCCGCATCGATTTCTACTGGGCCGACCCGAGCGCCCAGGTGGTGGTCGGCACCGCCAATCCGATCGGCTCGGCCTTCGTGGACCTGGACCTGGACCCGGCCGGGCAGGACGTGCTGTGCCTGGTGCCCTGGGTGCCGGTCATCGTCAACGGCGGGCACGAATGCCTGCTGGCCGTGGCGCACAGCCCTGGCGACAGCAACCCGATACCCGATCCGCTGCCGAACGGCTATGTGTTCGACCCGCCCGCGCACGACCAGATCGCGCAGCGCAACATCACCGTGCTGATGGCCAGCATGCTGGCGGCAGCCATGGTGATCAGCGTGCGCGCCCTGCCGCGCCAGGACAAGGAAGCCTTCATCAGCGTGGAATACGGCGGCGAACTGGACCAGCGGCAAATGGCGCTGCTGGGCCTGGACAAGCTGGACTTGCGGCCGGCGCCGCAACGCACCGTGCAGGTGGAACTGAGCCTGGAGCCGGTTTGCGGCGGCAAGCACCGGCATGGGCCTGACCGCGGCGACAGCGCGGGCACTGGCGGCGGTGAAGCAGGCCGGCAGGGCGGCCAGGAGCAAGTACTGGCGGTGAGCATGTCCAAGACCTACGCGGCCGGCTCCGAAGTCGGCGGCGACGAGACGCTGGAGCAGGAACCCGGCGTGGTGGAAGACGACATGGGCGCGGCGGGCGGCGCGGCCCGGCCCGGCGGCGCGGCAGCCGGCAGCGGCGCCGTCCACAGCGGCGAACCGGAAGGCGCGGACTACGGCAGGCACGGCGGCCGCGGCCTGCGCGTGAACCTGCGGCGCGGCATGGCCGCCGCCGTGTACGCCGCCTTCAGCGCGGACGGCCTGCGCCCCGGCCAGTACCAGCTGGTGCACATCATCGAACGCAGCCAGGGCAAGGTGGTGGGCGGCGTCAGTTATGTCGTGGCTCGGCCCAACCCAGGGCAAGGAGAGAAAAAATGAGCGCTACCCCCATGCAGGTGCTCACGCGCCCGTTCGCGATTGAGCCGGTCACCAGCATCATGCTGCCGGACGGTATTTTCGACAACGCCATCTATGGCCTGCGCATTGCCGCCCACATCACCAATCTGTCCTCCAGCGAACTGACCAACGTCACCGTGTGGCTGGAAAGCGTGGGCGACCCCGGCATCGCGCCGGTAGCGCGCACCTTCCATTTCGCCAGCATCCCGGCCGGCGCCGCCATCCAGGTGATGTGGGACGCCGACTTCCAGCACGCCAGCCCCGGCAAGCCGCTGGTCAGCATCCTGGCGCGCGCCGACGGCTTTACCGCGCGCCGCTCGATCCAGCAAATCTTCGTCTCGGAAACCCGTTTCGACGCCGTCAACAACACCTACACTTGCACCGTGCAGGAAGGCACGCTGACGGTGTCCGGCCTGAAAGGCCACTTGCCCGGCAGGCGCTGGGGCCAGACCGGACCGGATGGCAAAGAGTGCATCTGTCCGCCCGGCGGCGGCCCCGTGGTGCCGACCGGGCTGACCATGGTGTGGGTGCCGAATCCGCCCTTCGCCGGCGTGCACGGCGAGCTGCCCTTTGCCGACCCGTGGTGGAAGATCCTCGCCATCATCATCGCCATCATCGCCGCGCTGGTGGCCATCATCGCGGCCGCGCTGGGGGCGGGCAAGGCCAGCTTCAGCGTGGGCGGCAGCGTCGAGGAAACCGACCCCAGCGTCACCTGCTGCTCGCTGGACGGCGCCGCCTCGGGCCAGCCGGAATATACGGTGGCCGGGGTGGCCTCGGCCATCGCCTCGGTGGCCATCGCCGTGGCCTGCTCGGACGCGGCCGACCCGTTCTGGCGCGGCCAGGAAGCCACGGCGCCGGCCCCCGGCGAACTGACCGTGGGCGAACGCGTGGTGGCCGAATGGACCATGCTGGAAGCGCCCAATGCCGGCGTGCCCTACGCCACCGACGTCAGCTGGACCTACCAGCGCATCACCACCGGCGCCACCTACAGCCACAGCGTGACGGAAACCCAGACCAACATCCATACCGCCGGCGCGGTGGACGTGGAAACGCCGCCGCAGGTGCAAGCCTTCAGTCCCTTGTGGGTGCGCGCCAGGTTCCACCGCGAGGACGGCAGCCTGTTCCACGGCACCGACCTGTATTCCTTCGCCATCTTCCAGGCGCCGCAGGGCTTGAATTTCATCGTCCCGCTCACCGACGACGGCCTGGGCTTCGACCCCGGCGCCAACGACGGCGTCTACGCGGGCAGCCTGAACCTGGAGCTGGCCTACCGCATCCTGCTCAAGTTCAAGCAAACCGTCTATGGCATGTGGCGCCTTTTCCTGTTCGCGCAGGACGTAAACCTGACCAAGCCAGGCACGCCGCCGGAAATCGCCGCGCAGCACATCGGCGGCTTCTTCGTGGCCAGCGCCGTCGAGATCACCTTCGACGACACGCTGCCCTGCCCGCTGAAGGCGCAGGCCAGCATCATGGTGGTGTAGCGGGCGGGCCGGGAGGCAGGACCTACTCGGCCACGATCTTCTTGGGCGGCGGCGGCGGCGCGAAGGCCACGGTTTCGCCGCCGGGCGCGCTGTCCATCGCGTCCGAGTACTCGAGCCAGCGGTTCAGCGCGTCCATGCGGCGGATCACGATGCCCTTGCTGCTGATATAGCCGACTTGCTCGAAGTTCTCCGGCTTGCTGACCATCTTGCTGGTGGTCGGCAGGTTGTCGAGCAGGCGCTCGAAGCACTTGCGCGCCTTCTGCTCCCATTTCGCCAGCGTCGGCTCGGCGAAGCGGTTGCTCTCGTAATAAATGGTCAAGGTGCGGTCATGGTTGCCGAACCCGACGATGGCTGCGCCCTTGCGCACCGTTTGCAGCACTTCTTCCTTGATGGCCGTGGTCGGCACGAACAGCGCCGCCCGCCCGTCGCCATCGTCAGGCCGTTCCAGCGGCAAATCCATTCCCTTCACTGAGCTCATCGCTGCCTCCTGGCCTGTAGTGTGACACCGGATCTATAAGTTGCCGTCCGGCTATATTCCAACGATTTTACGCGCCTCCCCTGCGCTGTACAAGGAAATTGCAAGGCATATAATGCTCCTGCCTCCAATATGTATTACTTCTGATTAAAAAATGACACAGTTGTCCGATCTCCCGCCTTCCGCCCCCCCCGCCCCGGCCGGCGCCATGCCCGCAGCCGCCGTCGACACGGCCGCCCGCAACGTCGCCGACCTGCTGGCCATGGCCATCGAATACGCGCCGCCGCAGCGCGCGCTGGTGGTGCACGACCGGCGCTGCGAGCTGAACCAGGCGTTGACCGAAGCCTACCGCCGCGCCCTGCCGGACGGCCGTTTCATCGATTTCGACACCGTGGCCCCGGACCAGGTGCTGGCCGCGTTCGCCGAACTGGGCCGGGACGACCTGGTGGTGCTGATCCAGTCCACCAGTTTCCGGCTGGAAGCGTTCCGCATCCGCATCGAACTGTTCAAGCGCGGCCTGAAGGTGATCGAACATGTGCACCTGTCGCGCATGCCCGGCGAGCAGGGCCTGCACTACATCGCCTCGCTGGCCTACGACCCGGCCTACTACCGCGGCGTGGGCCGCGCCCTGAAGGCGCGCATCGACGCCGCGCAGTCGGCCGTGGTGGACAGCGGCGACGGCGCGCTGCTGCGCTTCGACTCGCCGCTGGAACCGGCCAAGCTCAATATCGGCGACTACCGCGACATGAACAACGTCGGCGGCCAGTTCCCCATCGGCGAAGTGTTCACCGAAGCGCAGGACCTGGAAGCGGTCAGCGGCCGGGTGCGCGTGTTCGTGTTCGGCGACACCTCCTTCCACGTGAACCACCCGGCCAAGCCGATCACCATGATCGTCGAGCAGGGCCGGGTCACCGGCGCCATCGATTCCACGCCCGAATTCGACAACATGCTGACCATCATCCGCGCCCACGAAGGCGAAGTGTGGCTGCGCGAACTGGGCTTCGGCATGAACCGCGCGTTCTCGCGCCACTGCCTGGTCAACGACATCGGCACCTTCGAGCGCATGTGCGGCATCCACCTGTCGCTGGGCGCCAAGCACGGGCAATACCAGAAACCGCAGTTCAAGCGCAAGGATGCGCGCTATCATGTGGACGTGTTCGCCGTGACCGAAGCGGTCTGGCTGGACCAGCAAGCGGTCTACCGGGACGGCGCCTGGCAGGTTTAAGGGCCAGGCCCAAGGGCATACACATCGGGAACGGAGCTCATGCACGCAGTGATTACTATGCTGGAAGCGCTGTTCAACCAGATTCCGCTCAGCCTGCTCGAAGTGTGGGGCCGGCTGGGTTACCTGATCGGCATCGCGCTGATGCTGTGCGCCTATGGCGGCGTGACCTTCCGCGCCGGCGGGCGCTGGGCGCCGGGCCGCACCAGCCAGTGCTGGAACAGCCGCGCGCTGATCGCCGCCGTCTTCACCTTCGCCATGGTGTTCATCACCGGCTACCTGGGCTCGTCCATCGTGCTGGTGCCGGGCGCGCAAACCTTCGAATCGCTGAAGGACTTGTCGGTCTTCCTGTGCATCGTGCTGTTCGGCTATCCGGCGCTGCTGGCGGCGCCCTTCGCCTACGGCCTGTCCGACCTGGTCGAAGGCGTGCCGCCGGCCTTCCTCGGCGACTGGCTGTTCGGTTACTTCATCAATCCGGCCTGCTTCTGGCTGGCGCACCAGCTGATCGGGCGCGATCCCGACTTCCGCCGCGCCCGCACCTGGGGCTGGTACGCGCTGTTCGTGCTGGCCTTCATGGCCATCGAACCGCTGCTGTGGGGCTACATCACCTCGCCCCAGTTCACGCCCGAGCTGGCCTACCGCAGCGTGACCCCGGCGCTGGCGTTCACCACCCTGGTCACCTGGGCCCTGGCGCCCTTCGCCATGCTGCTGGCACTGCCGCTGGCGCGGCGCTGCGGCATGTTCTGGGCCGACGTGCCGCGCCATGTGCAGGAACGCGCCTTCGGCCAGCCGGCATGGCGCTGGGCCGGCGCGGCCACCGGCGGCCAAGCGGACGGCGCCGGCGACGGCGGCGTGCCCATCCCGGCCCTGCTGGCTGCGCCTTTCATCGCACTGGTGCTGCTGCTGGTGGGCGCCACCGCCTTCCTCACGCTGCGCAGCGCGGAAACCTCGGCCGACAAGCTGGCCACGCGCCTGCACCAGGAAATCGCCGACAACATCAACTTGCGGCTGGACGACTACCTGGCCGCGCGCCAGGCCGCCGGCAGCCCGGCCCCGGCGCCCGAACCTGCCGACGCGGCCCAGCTGGCCGGCATGCTGCAAGGCCTGCCGCTGGCTGGCCATGGCCGCGCCATCGTCATCGACCGGCTGGGACGCGTGGTGGCGCGCTCCCGGCCTGCCGCGCAGCAGGCCGGCGGCGCCGCCGACCCGGTGGCGCAGGCCGCGCTGCAAGCGCTGCTCACGCGCGCCGGCAGTTACATGGCCATCCAGGCGCCGCTGCAGCTGGACTTTGACGTGCTGACCAGCAAGCCGCTGTCGCGCGAACGCTGGCTGCTGCAGGCCACGCCCTACCTGGACCGCAACGGCGGCCACGACTGGCTGCTGCTCACCGCCATGCCGCAAGCGTGGTACCAGGACGGCGTCCGCGCCGGCAACAGCCAGTCCGCCATGGTGGTGGCGGTGGCCCTGCTGCTGTCGCTGGTGGCCGCCAGCCTGCTGTCGGCCATGGTGACGGCGCCCATCCGCCGCATCGCGCGCGCCAGCGGCGCCATGGCGGCGGGCGACCTCAGCCAGCGCGTGCCGGTCAGCCGGCTGGCCGAGCTGGGCGAGCTGGGGCAGGCCTTCAACAACATGGCCGGACGGCTGCAAAACTCCTTCGACCAGCTGCACGCCATGGCCGACCAGCTGGCCGCGCGCGAACGGGCGCTCGAGCAAAGCGAGCGGCGCTACCGCAACCTGTACGAAGACGTGCCCATCCCGCTGTTCCGCACCAACCGCGACGGCATGCTGGACGAAATCAACGACGCCGGCATGCGCCTGCTGGGCGTGCAGCGCCGCGAGCAGGTGCGCAGCCAGAACGTGCTCGACCTGTACGCCGACCCCGCCAGCCGCCTGCGCTGGCAGGCAGACATGGAACGCGACGGCGGCATTTCACGCCGCACCGCCGTGCTGATGCGCCGTCCCGGCGACGGCAAGGAAATGTACGTCAATGTGGTGGCGCGCCCCGTTGCCGACCCCGATACCGGGCAGCTGGCCTACATCGAAGGCTGCGTGGAAGACATCACCGAGCGCAAGCAAGCCGAAGACGAGCTGCGCCGCCACCGCGCCCACCTGGAGGAACTGGTGCGCGAACGCACCGCCGAACTGTCGGTGGCGCTCAGCCGCGCCGAGGCCGCCAGCCATGCCAAAAGCGTGTTCCTGTCCAATATGAGCCACGAACTGCGCACCCCGCTCAACGCCGTCATCGGCTTCTCGCAATTGCTGCAGAACGACAGGGACGTAGGCGAGCCGCAAAAGGAGCAGCTGGCCATGATCAACCGCTCCGGCCACCACCTGCTTACGCTCATCAACGACATCCTGGAACTGTCGAAAATCGAATCCGGCCGCACCGAACTGCAGCTGCTGCCGGTCGATCTGCACAGCCTGTTCGATTCGGTGCTGGGCATGCTGCGCCTGCGCGCCGCCCAGCACGGCATCGCACTCAAGCTGGAAGCAGCCGGCGTGCCGCAGGTGATCCTCGCGGACGGCCCCAAGCTGCGCCAGGTGCTGCTCAACCTGCTCTCCAACGCCGTCAAGTTCACCGAGCACGGCAAGGTCACGCTGTCGGTGCGCGGCAGCGCCGCCGAAGGCGACACGGTGCGGCTGCGCTTCGCCGTGGTGGACACCGGCCCCGGCATCGCCGAGGACGACCGGCACCGCATCTTCCAGCCCTTCATCCAGGCCGGCAGCGCCACCAGCCAGGCCGGCACCGGCCTGGGCCTGACCATCAGCCGCGAGTTCGTGCAACTGATGGGCGGCGACCTGCAATTGCAGTCATCGCCCGGGGCCGGCTCCACCTTCAGCTTCGCGCTGACGGTGCGCCAGCGGCCCGGCGCGCTGTCGCCGGCGCAGGCGCGCGACCGGGTGGCAGGCTTGCCGGCATCCGAGCGCGGCAAGACCATCCTGGTGGTGGACGACAACGCCGACGGCCGCCAGCTGCTGCACACCCTGCTCGCGCCGCTCGGCTTCGCCCTGCACGAAGCGCGCGACGGGGTGGAAGGCCTGCAGCGCATCCTGGCGCTGCAGCCGGACCTGGTGCTGCTGGACTGGCGCATGCCGAACATGGACGGGCTGGAAGTGACGCGCCAGGTGCGCGAGCAGCCCGGCCTGAAGCAGCCGCGCATCGTGATCCTGACCGCCAGCGCCTTCGAGGAAGAGCGCCGCGAAGCGCTGCAGTCGGGCGCCGACGATTTCCTGCGCAAGCCGCTGGAGCAGGACGACCTGTTCGCCATGCTGGAACTGCAGCTCGGCCTGCATTTCCTGCGCGAGCCGCTGTCCGCCTCGGCCGCCGCGGCGCACGCGCCGCTGCTCGCTGCGGACCTGGCGCCGCTGCCGGACGAGCTGCGCAGCGCGCTGAAGCAAGCCGTGGCCGACCTCGACCCGGCCCGCATCGAACGCCTGACCGGCCAGCTGGCCGCCAGCGCCCCCGACCTGGCCACACGCTTGCACGCCATGCTGGAGCGCGCCGAGTTCAGGCAGCTGTGGGAACTGCTGTGATGGTTTGCCTGGCCTGAATTGGCTCAGGCGGCCAGCAAGGCCTTGTCCCACGGCGGTACCGGCTGGTACTCCGCCACCAGGAAATCGATCAGCGCGCGCACCCTCGGCGACGGCTGGCGGCTGGCGGGATACAGGGCGCTGAGGTAGTTGAGCGGCAGTTCCCAGTCCTCCAGCACCGGCACCAGGGTGCCGTACAGCAGCGCTTCGCACGCCAGGAAGGTGGTGCTGTAGACGATGCCGAGGCCGCGCAGCGCGGCCTGGTGCAGCACCAGGCCGTTGTTGGCGGTGAAGGCGGCGTTGATGCGCACGGCGCGGCGCTCCTCCCCTTTCGCGAAATGCCAGGTGGCGCCGTCGGTCAGGTGGCTGAAGTGCAGGCACTGGTGCTGCGCCAGGTCTTCCGGCACGGCCGGCCGGCCGGCGCGCGCCAGATAGGCCGGGCTGGCGCACAGCACGCCCTTGCACGGCGCCAGCGGGCGCAGCGACAGCGCGCGGCTGTCCGGAATGCCGCCCACCCGTATCGTCAGGTCGAAGCCGTGCTCGATGGGGTCGAGCAGCGCGTCGTCCACGTAGAGCAGCGGCGTGAGGCGCGGATGCGGCAGGCTGAAGCGGGCCACGGCGTCCGCCAGCCAGGCGCTGCCGAAGCTGGACGGGGCCTGGATGCGCAGCGGCCCGGCCAGTTCGCCGCCGGCCTCGCGCACGCCGGTAACCACATGCGCCGCCTCCTGCGCCTGGGCCACCGTGGCCATGCACGGCGCCAGGTAAGCCTGGCCGATGTCGGTCAGGCTCACCTCGCGGGTCGAGCGGTGCAGCAGCCGCGCCTGCAGCTTGTCCTCCAGTTGCATGATGTGCTTGCTCACCATGGCGCGCGTCAGCCCCAGCCGGCGGCCGGCCGCGCTGAAGCTGCGCAGCCGCGCCACTTCGACGAATATTTCCATTGCCCTGAGCTGGTCCATGGCGCATTGTCTCCATTTTAGCGACAATGTGTCAACCGTTTGCGGATTGTGACGCTGCCGGGGCGACCGTACAATGGCTGTTCCCTATTCGCATCCCATCCTTCCGGAGTTCCCCGCCATGTTGACCGAAGCACAAAAACAGCAATACGAGCGCGATGGCTACATCGTCCTGCCCGGTTTCAAGCGCCTGGACGAGATCGCCGCGCTGCGCGAACGCGCCGCCAGCATTGTCAACGAATTCGATCCAACCGTGGCGCAGGGCATCTTCACCACCAAGGACCAGGAGCAGAAGGCCGACGAGTACTTCCTGCGTTCGGACAACACCATCCGCTGCTTCTTCGAGGAAGAAGCCTTCGGCCCGGACGGCCAGCTGAAGCAGGCCAAGGAGCTGTCGATCAACAAGATCGGCCACGCCATGCACGACCTGGACCCGGTGTTCCGCGCCTTCTCGGCCGACCCGAAACTGGCGGCCGTGGCGCGCGACCTGGGCCTGGCCGAGGCGCAGGTGTGGCAGTCGATGTACATCTTCAAGCAGCCGGGCATCGGCGGCGAAGTGCGCTGGCACCAGGACGCCACTTATTTCGACACCACGCCCATCAGCGTGACCACGTTCTGGTTCGCGCTGGAGGACGCCACCCTGGACAACGGCTGCCTGTGGGCCGAGCCGGGCGGCCACCGCACGCCGCTGCGCGAGCGCTTCGTGCGCAATGGCGACCATATCCGCGTCGAGAAGCTGGACGCCATGCCGTGGCCGGACGACTCCACCGCCGTGCCGCTGGAATGCCAGGCCGGCAGCCTGGTGTGCTTCCACGGCCTGCTGCCGCACTACAGCGCGCCCAACCGCTCGCCGGTGTCGCGCCACGCCTACACGCTGCACGCCACCGACGCGCGCACCGCATACTCGCCGCAGAACTGGATACAGCGCGGCGCCGATTTCCCGGTGCGCGGCTTCATCTGACAGGCAAAACCACATGCAGATCAAGATTTTCGCCCCGCACTGGGGCAGCAACGGGCTGGCGCCGCAGGCCTTCATCGACAAGGTGCAAGCGGCCGGCTTCGACGGCATCGAGATGTCGCTGCCGCTGGACGGCGCCGCGCGCGGCGACTGGACGCGCCGCATTGCCGAGGCCGGCCTGGCGCTGATTGCGCAGCAGTGGGAAACCGTGTTCCACCCGCAGTTCGGGGCGCACAAAAAGGCGCTGGCCGAACTGCTGCACAACGCCTGCGCCGCGCGCCCGGTGCTGGTCAACAGCCACACCGGCAAGGACTTCTACAGCCCGGCGCAGAACCTGGAACTGATTGCGCTGGCCGACGCCATCTCGCAGGAGCACGGCGTGCCCATCGTGCATGAAATCCACCGCAGCCGTTTCAGCGGGCATCCGATGCTGCTGCTGCCCTATCTGGACAAGCTGCCGCAGTTGCAGTTGACGGCGGACCTGTCGCACTGGTGCTGCGCCTGCGAATCGCTGCTGGAAGACCAGCCGGAAACGCTGGCCGCCACCCTGCCGCATGTGCGCCACATCCATGCCCGCGTGGGCCATGCGCAAGGGCCGCAGGTGGCGGACTTCCGCGCGCCGGAGGCGGCGGATGCGCTGCAGGCGCACCTGCAGTGGTGGGACCGCATCGTGGAACTGCGCCGCGCCGCCGGCGCCGGCGTGCTGACCATGACGCCGGAATTCGGCCCGGCGCCCTATCTGCAAACGCTGCCCTACACCGGCCAGCCTACTGTCGACCAGTGGCAGCTGAACCTGGCCATGCTGCAGCTGCTGCGCGCGCGCTACGCCTGAGCACCAGCTACAGGCGGGCCGCCGCGCTGCTTTCCTCCTCGCCGTCCCGGGCCGGCACCGCCAGCGGCAGCACCAGCGTCACGGTGGTGCCCAGGCCGGGCTCGGACTGGATCGCAATCGTCCCGTGCAACACGCCGGTGACGATGTTGTACACGATGTTCATCCCCAGCCCGGAACCGCCCTGCCCCATCTTGGTGGTGAAGAAGGGATCGAAAATCTGGTGCAGCGTGCGCGCCGACATGCCCACGCCATTGTCGCTGAATTCGATCTGCACCTGTGCCCCCTCCAGCGCCTCGGCGCGCAGCCGGATGGTGCCGCTGTTGCGGCCTTCGAACGCGTGCAGCATGGCATTGTTGATCAGGTTGCTCAGCACCTGGCTCACGCTGCCCGGATAGGAATCGAACTCCAGCTCCTCCGGCACGTCCAGCAACACCTCGCAGCTGGCGCGCCGCAGCTGCGCCGCGTAGGTGGCCAGCACGTCGCCCGCCACGCCGGCCAGCCGGAAGCGGCGCCGCTGGCCGCTGCTCTGGTCCACCGCCACCTGCTTGAACGAGGTGATCAGCTCGGCCGCCCGGCCCAGCGAACCGGCGATGATGGCGCAGGCGGTGCGCGCATCGCGCAGGTGGGCGTCCAGCGCCGACCGCTTGATGCCGCCGTCGGCCAGCTTGCGGTCGAAGTCGGCCACCATGTCGCTCAGCGCGGTGGCCGTCAGCAGGCTGTTGCCGATGGGCGTGTTCAGCTCGTGCGCGATGCCGGCCACCAGCGCGCCCAGCGACGCCATCTTTTCGGACGTGATCAAATTGGCCTGCGCCTGCTTCAGCGTGGCCAGCACCAGTGTCAGGTCGCGGTGCGCCAGCTCGGCGTTGG
>NZ_BAAKJE010000062.1:0-14208 GCF_059704565.1 Massilia sp. NBRC 108631 | reverse complement strand
CGGTGGGATTCGAACCCACGATACAGGTATAAGCCGTATGCATCCTTAGCAGGGATGTGCCTTCGGCCACTCGGCCACGTCTCCTAGCTGATTACTCAACTATTGCCGCTCCGTTACGTCGCCGTACCGGTGAGGACGAGCGCTATAGTAATGGCACCTTCCCGATTGGTCAAGGGATGCCGTTCGCTTATGCGCCCAACTCGTCCATCGGGGTGCGGTAGGTCTCTTTTGCCGTGGCGACCGCGAGCGCCGAGATCGCACTGGTGATGGTGACAAATACTGCCACCGGCATCCAGCCCATCTCGCCCTGCCCCAGGACGGCCGCGCTGATGGTGGGCGCGAAGCCGCCCAGCGCGAAGCCGATCTGGGTGCCGATGGCCATGCCGGACAGCCGCACCCGGGTGCCAAACATTTCGCCGTACATGGCGGGCCAGACGCCGTTCGCGGCCGAGTACACCACGCCGGAGAGCAGCAGGCCGAAGGCGAAGATCAGCGGTACGTTGGCCGTGGCGATGGCCCACAGATAGGGCCACATCAGCACGGCTGACCCCAGCGCGCCGAAGATGAAGACCGGCTTGCGCCCGATGCGGTCGGCCAGCGCGGCGAACAGGGGAATGGCGCCCAGCGCGACCAGGTTGGCCAGGACCAGCACGGTAAGCATGGTGGCGCGCGGGATGTGCACGGTGTTGACAGCGTACGACAGCGTGAACACGCTGAAGATGGTGCTGATGACGGACACCAGCGCGGCGAACACCACCCGCACCAGGTTGGCCTTATGGGTGCTGAACAGCTCGACAATGGGCATACGCGGCGCTACACCAGGCGCTGCCGCTTCTTCCTTGAAGGCCGGCGTCTCAGGCAAGGTGCGGCGCACCCAGAAGCCGACCGCCACCACCACGGCACTCAGCAGGAAGGGAATGCGCCAGCCCCAGGAAAGCATGTCTTCTTCTGGCAGCGCGGAAATCGGCAGGAACCCCAGCGTGGCCAGGATCAGGCCGGCCTGCGTGCCGCTCAGGGTGAAGCTGGTGAAGAAGGCGCGCCGGTTTGGCGGCGCGTGTTCCAGCGTCATGGAATTGGCGCCGGCCTGCTCGCCGGCCGCCGACACGCCTTGCAGCATGCGCAGTACCACCAGCATCACCGGCGCGGCCATGCCGATCTGGCCGTAGGTGGGCAGCAGGCCGACGGCGAAGGTGGATACGCCCATCAGCAGCAGCGTGAAAGTGAGCACTTTCTTGCGGCCGTATTTGTCGCCGATGTGGCCCAGCACAATGGCGCCCAGCGGCCGCGTGATGTAGGCCACGCCGAAAGTGGCGAAGGCCGCCACCGTGGCCACCGCCGGATTGAAGGCGGGGAAGAAGATCTTGCCGAACACCAGCGCCGCCGCCGTGCCGTAGATGAAGAAGTCGTAGTATTCGACGGCGCTGCCGATCCAACTGGCGAAGGCGGCCTTGCGCGGGGAGCGCCTGGGAGCGGCCGGCGCTGCGTCGTCTGGCTGGGCCTGGGCCTTGCGTTCCGCCTCTGCGGGCGTTTCTTGCGCTGCGATTGCTGTGTTCATGTCTTCCTCCAGTTTGATAGTGTAGTCTCGTGTGCTGCGGCGTATCAGAAGCGGTGCAGGATGCCCAGTTGCAGGCCGGCCAGGCGCTGACCGTTGACGTCGCCGTTGCCCAGGTTGGCGGACGGCGCGGCCGAACTGCTGAAGCGGAAGCCGGCGTTGGGCCCGTTCTTCATCACGGTGGCGAAGCCGTACAGCAGCGTGCGGCGCGACAGGTCGTAGTAGCCGCCCACGTTGGCCGAGCGCGCGCTGGCGCCGCCGCCGCTGGTGTCGTGCGCGCCGCCCAGCATGGCACCCACCCGCAGCACGGGGCTGATGCGGTAGTCGACCGACAGTTCCCACAGGTTGTAGTAGCGCCGCGCGTTGGCGTCGGTTCCCGGGAATGTGTTGTTCGGGCTGCCCACCAGGTTCAGGATGGCGCCGGTGTTGCGGCCGCTGCCATTGGCGGTGTTGTTGTTGCTGCGCGCCGCCGCCAGGTAGATTTTCCCTGGCCCGTACTGGTAGTTCAGGTAGAGGTTGTGGTACTCGATGCGCTCCTGCACGGTGGCGGTGGCGCGGTTCGGGCTGGCCAGCACGCCGGCGTAGCCGGTGCGCCAGGGGCCGTTCTGGTAGTCCAGCGCCAGCTGCCACACGCCCTTGCTGTTGGCGCCGGCCGCGTTCTCCGGCAGCGCGTAGTGCAGGTCCAGCTGCAGGCCGGCCATGCGCGGCGATTTGTAGGACAGGTCGTTGTCGTAGCGCGAAGGCACGCCGAAGGTGTTGAAGATGGAGCCGAAAGTGGTGCGCTCGGTGTAGTCGATGGCGCCGCCGATGTAGAAGGCCTGGGTGTTCTGCCGCCCGGCGCGGAATTCGCCCAGCGGGGTGGCAATGCCGACCCAGGCCTGGCGGTCGAACAGGCGGCTGCTGTCGGCCGCCGCGCCGCTGTCGGCGCCTATGCCCTGCTCCAGCGTGTAGCTCACGCGGTAGCCCCCGCCGAGGTCTTCACCGCCTTTGACGCCGAGGCGGCTGCGCAGGATGGCGCCGTCGTTCAGGCCCGTGATGTGGGCGCCGCTGCCGCTGCGGATGTAGCCGATGTATTGGTCCAGCGTGCCGTATAGCGTGACGCCGCCTTGCGCCAGCGCAGGGACAGCCGTCCCCGCCAGCAGGCACGCTGCTGTAATCGTGTGTCTCATATTGTCTCGTTTTATGGTTATAGGTTTGGTTGCTTGCTACGAAAGCTGGGCCAGGCCCGCGATGGCCAGGCCGTAGCCGGCCACGCCGAAGCCGTACAGCACGCCGGCCGCCACCGGCGAAAGATACGAGTGATGGCGGAAAGTTTCCCGCGCATGCACGTTCGAGATGTGCAGCTCCACCACGCGCAGCTGCGCGCCCTTGATGGCGTCGTGCAGCGCCGCCGAGGTGTGGGTGTAGGCGCCGGCGTTGATCACCGCGCCGGCCAGCGTGCCCGCCGCCTGCGCGGCGCCCGCTTCATGGATGGCGTCGATCAGCGCGCCCTCGTGGTTGGACTGGCGGAAGTCCAGCGTGTAGCCGTGCGCCTCGCAGGCCGCGCGGCACAGGCGCTCCACGTCGGCCAGCGTGTGGGCGCCGTACACGCCGGGCTCGCGGCTGCCCAGCAAGTTCAGATTGGGGCCATTCAGCACCAGGATGGTTGGACGTGGCATGTTCCCTCCTCACGCCATGGCCGGATGGCCGGGCGTCGCTTGCAGCACCGTCAGGCTGCGGCGCAGCACCTGGTCTGTCACCCATTTGGCGGAGCGGTAGGCGCGCTGCGCCACCACCTCCGGCGGGAACTGCAGGTAGTCGTCGTTGAAGACTTCAAAGCTGTAGTCGCCCCGGTAGCCGTTGCGGTCCAGCTGGCGCAGCATGGCGGCGAGCTCCCTGGCGTGGCTGCCCTCGCCCGGGAACACGCGCAGGTGGCGCGCCGTCTCCAGCCGCTCCTCCGCGCTGCGCAGCTCGCGCCACATGTAGTCGGACAGCTGCACCAGCGCGATCTTGTGCGCGGGGATGTCGTCGAGCTCAGTGCAGTCGGCGCCATTTGCCAGCATGTGGAAGGAGTCCAGTACCACGCCCAGGTTGGCGTGGCCGGCCCGCTCCACCGCTTCCCAGGATTGCTGGTACTGGTTCACGTGGCGGCCCCAGGACAGCGCCTCGTAGCCGACCCGCACGCCCAGCGGCACCGCCAGGGTGGCCAGCTTGGCCAGGTCGCGTGCGATCTTGCCCATGTCGCCGGTGGCGTGGTTGGAGGTGCTGGAGCACACCATGAGCAGCGGCGCGCCCACGGCCTGGCACACCAGCAGCATCTGTTTGGCGATGTCGAGCTTGTAATCGTGCAGCGCGCTGTCCAAGCCCTCGTAGTCTCGCATCACCTGGATGCCGGTCACGCGTACGCCGCTGGCGCGCACCGCGCGCACCGCCTCATCCAGGCCGCCGGGGTGCCCGGCCAGGTCCTTGGCCCACAGCATGAGCTGCGAGAAGCCGGCAGCCCTGGAGGCGCGCAGCTTGAATTCGAGCGGGCCGGCCAGCGTAATGCTGTCCATGCCGAAGTTGGCCAGATTCATAATGCCTCCAGTTCGCGGAACGCGTCCGAGTTCACGCCGGGCCAGCCGAACAGCTCCAGGTACAGGGGCGCCTGTTCGATCAGCATTTCCTTGCCTTTCTGGATGCGGCAGCCGCGCGCCAGGGCTTCCACCAACAGCTTGCTCATTTCAATTTTCATGCCGCAGTCGGCCACCACGCACGAGGGCGATACGCCGCGCAGGTCGATGGGCATGGGGTCGTCCGCATGCATGCCCAGCGGGGTGCAGTTGACCACCACGTCGTAGCCTTCCGCCTGCGGCTGGCCCGCCGCCACGCGGCAACCGGGGAAGGCCTGCTGCAGGCGGACCCGCAGCGCCGCAGCCTGCTCGCCGCGCGTGTCGAAGATGGCCACTTCGCCCATGCCGCGCACCGCCAGCGCCTCGGCCACCGCGCAGCCCACGCCGCCGCTGCCCACCACCAGCGCGCGCGACCCGGCCCAGTCGAATGGGGCGCCGGCCAGGGTGCGGTCGAAGGCACGCACGAAGCCTTCGCCGTCTATCAGGTCGCCCCGGATGGTGTGGCCGTCCGCTCCCTTGTAGATGGCGTTGCAGGAACCGGCCAATTGGGCGCGGCTGCTGGCGGCATCCACCGCGTCCACGCTCATGGGCTTGTGCGGGATGGAGACGAAGATGCCGCCCACGTTTTCGATGCCCATCAGAAGGCGCACGGCGGCGATGTAGCGCTCCGGCGGCACTTTCAGCGGCACCACGCGGGCGTCGATGCCATGGCGCTGGAAGTAGGCGTTGAACAGCGTGGGTGCTTTGACCTGCTCGACCGGCCAGCCGATCACGGGGAAGATGCGCGTGGCGCCGGTAATCTCAAGCATGCTGGCCTCCGTCGCGGCTGGCCACCAGTTCGAAGCTCACGCCGCCCCGGTACAGCTGCGTGATGGCGCCCTTCTCGCTCGGCCCGGCCGGTGCACGGTCGACGAAAACGATGCCGCGCTGCTGCAGTTCGCGCACGGCGCCCAGCACGTCCGGCGCACCCATGCCGATGCGGATCAGCTGCTCTTCCCATTGCAGGCCGCCGGCGCCGTCCGGCGGCTCCACCAGTTGCAGGTAGAAGCTGTGGCAGGGGCTTTCCAGCAGCGTGCCTTTTTGCACCACGCCGAAGTAGCGGCCCTCCGGCAGCGGACGGAAGTCCATCAGCTGCTGGTAGAAGTCCACCCACTCCGCGCTGCGGCCCTGGCCGATGGCTTGCACCACGCCGAAGAAATGCAGGCCGGCGATGGCCGGCGGCTGCGCCGGCGCGTGGACGATGGGCTTGAAGTCCACGTCGTAGATGGAGAAGTCGGTGTAGCGGTCCACGAAGTACAGGATGGAGTCGCCGGCGCCATGCACGCCGGGGATGTTCAGCTCCATGGCGCCGGCCCGGGTCTGGATGGCCCAGGCGCCCATGGCGATGGCTTGGCGGTAGGCGGCGTCCGCGTCGCGCACGCGCAGGGCAATGGCGCTGATGACGGTGGACTGCACCGCTTCCTCGCCCTGCGGCAGTGCGCGCGGATCGGCGTTCACGATCACGTTCATGCGGCCCTGGCGGTACAGCGTCACTTCGCGCGAGCGGTGCCGCGCGGTGGCGGAAAAGCCCATCTGCTCCAGCAGCGCGCCCAGCGCCAGCGGCTGCGAGGTGGCGTATTCGATGAATTCCATGCCGGCGATGCCGAGCGGGTTATTCGGTTCCGGCAACTGCTCTTTGACGATCATGGTGGTCTCCTGCGTTCACTTGTGGAGGCAAGTATAGGAAGCGCACGGACGCAAAAATAGCCGTCAAAACCGGCTATACTGCGCCAATCGCCCCATCTGCGCGATTAGCGCACAAAATATGAAAAAGCCGCAGTTGCTTGATGTAAAGGTTGCCGAACGGGATTTGATTGACGGCCTGGTGACGGGAATCAACGTGATTACCGCGTTTAACGACGATACGGCGCGCCTGACGGCCACCGAACTGGCCGAAAAGGTGGGCATTAGCCGCAGCGCCGCGCGGCGCTATCTGCTGACCCTGGTGCACACGGGCATGGCGGCTACCGACGGACGGGTGTTCTGGCTCACGGCCAAGGTCCTCACGCTGGGACGTTCCTACCTGGATTCGGCGCGGCTGCCGCGCGCCATCGTGCCGTATCTGCAGAAGCTGACGGCGGACTTGCAGGAATCGACCAATTATTCGGTACTGGAGGGCGACGATGTGGTCTACGTGAGCCGCGTGAATGCGCCGCGCCAGCTCACCACCGGCTTTGAGCCGGGCACGCGGCTACCGGCGTATGCCTCAACGGCGGGGCGGGTGCTGCTGTCGGCCATGCCGGACGAGGCGCTGCACGCCTACCTGGAGCGGGTGCAGCTGGTGGCTTATACCCACCTGACCGTGACGGACAAGCAGCAGCTGTTCCAGGAACTGCTGGCGATCCGCGAGTCCGGCTTTGCACTCACGGAGAACCAGTACGAGATCGGCTTCCGGGGGATTTCCGTGCCGGTGAAGAGCCGGCGCGGAAATCTGATCGGCGCGCTGAGCGTGTCGATGATGACGGCCAGCTCGTCGCGCGCCGAGGCCAGCGCGAAGTGCGTGCCGGCGCTGCAGGCTACTGCGAATACCCTGATGCTGTGGGTGTGACCTCGCCGCCGGCCATGATCTCCAGCGGCACGCCGCCGCGCGCGGTGCGCAGGTTGACCAGCTTGACCGGCTCGAGCGCGTTGCCTGCCTTGCCGTCCGTGGTGACCGCCAGCGCGATGGTGTTGTGGCCGTTCGGATTCAGAATGCCGGGCGGGATGACGAAGGTGCGCTGGGGGCCGACGTTGGCCGCGAACTGGCCCATGTTCCAGCCGTTGACGAAGATCAGCGCACGGTTGCTGCGCTCCGAGCGCGGCTTGCCGGTGTCGCCGAAGGCCAGGCCCAGCTGCACGTCGTGGCCCTTGGGCAGGTCCAGCGGGAAGCTGGTACGCAGCCAGTAGGTGCCGGCGGCAGGCGGCGCGTCGGTGGGCTGGGCGGCTTGCCAGCTGCCCTGCTTGCCATCCCGCTTGCCATCCTGCTTGCCGGACAGATGCCAGCCCTGGCGTTCGCCGTACAGGCCGCCGTTGTTCAGCGGGCCGCGCACCACATCGGCGATCGCTTCGCCGCCCTGGTTGCCCTGGATGCGCCATTCGATCGGCACCGCGAAGCGGTTGCCGCCGCGCGCGGTGAGCGAAGCCGAAATCAGGCCGCGCGCTTCACGGTGGTAGTCGTCGGCCATCAGGTTCCAGTTGTGCGAGTTGTTGCGCACCATGACGGAAACCAGGTGCTCGCCCGGCGCCAGGTCGCGCAGCGCGAACTTGACGCTATCGGTGGTCTCGGGGAACTGGCGGCCGGTATCCATTTCATGCTGGCCCAGGAACTTGCCGTCCACCCATACCTGGATCATGCCGGCGCCGCCGGCGCCGTAGAACAGTTCCAGCTGGTTGGCTTTCTGATTGCCCACTTTGGCGCGGCCGCGATACCACACGTCGCCGTGGTGGAAGCCGTAGTCGCTCATGCTCAAGGTGGGCTGGCCGCGTTCCGGCATGGTCCAGGTTTGCGCGGCGGAGGCGCGGCTGTCGGCCTTGATCCACTGGCTGTCGTCGAATCCGGGCTGCGCTTCGGGGCTGTCCATGCGGCGCGTCCACTGCTGCTTGGCCAGGTCCGGCAAGGCGATGCTGTCCGGTCCCTTGACGGCGCCGGTCTTGACGCTGCCGTCCGGCTGCGCGGTCAGGGTCAGCGCTTCACCGTTGAAGGTGACGGCCGTCGCTGCCGGGCCCCAGATTTCCAGCGCGGCGTCCCGGCTCGTGTCGCCGGTGAGCGCCAGCTTGCCGCCGTCGAATCTGGCCGAGCGCACCAGCGCCGGGGTCAGTTCCAGTATCGCGCCGTTGGCCGTGTCCTGGCGCCACATGTTGAAGCTGGTTTTCTCGTCGGCCAGCAACAGCAGCATGGGCGCGCGGCCGCCGCCGCTGATGCGCACGCGCGCCAGGCCGTCGTGCACGTAGTTCAGCTTGAGGTCCCCTTTCGCGGCGTCGAAGGTCGATGCAACCGAGCCGGACAGGACCTCCACCTTGGGCGCGGAGGGGTAGCGCAGCACGGTCTCGCCCTCTTCCTTGTCGCGCCCGTGCAGCAGCACGATGTCGCGCTCGCCGTGGCGGAAGTGGGTCTGGATTTCCGAGTTCGAATACACCAGGTGCTGGCGTTCCATGGCGTAGGAGGCCAGCAGCAGCTTGCCGTCCTGGCCGTTGACGCGCACCGGGATCTGGTAGCTGCCGTCCTTTGTGGCCAGCGCGAAGGTGGCGCGGTCATCCGTCAGCGCGTCGGACGGATTGTGCACGGCAAACAGGATGTGGGTGCCGGACTTGGGATTGATGTTGTGGTAGACCTTGATCTTGCCGTTGCTGGGCTTGAGCTCCGGCCCTTTGTCCATCTCGGCCAGCGCCTGCTCCGCCGCCTGCACGAACATGCCCTGCTGCTTGAGCGCGTAGGCTTTTTCGCGCAGGCCGCGGTCTTCGGAGATGGCGGCGCCGTAGTCGTAGGAGGTATACACCACCGGCCCGGCCAGCCAGCCCCACGAGGTGCCGCCGAAGGTCATGTAGATGTTGTGGATGGTGATGCGGTTGATCAGGTTGGTGCCGTAGAAGACGCGCTGGTAGCCCTTGCCCTGGCGCTGCGCGGTGCAGTCGTAAGTGCCGTTCGAGCCCCAGTAGTCGAACCAGCCGCCGCCCAGTTCGGCCGCGAAACCGGGCGTCTTGGGCGACGTGAGCGCGCCGGATTTCGGGCCGGGCTTGCCGTGCATGCCCCAGTCGGGCGCTTTGTTGGGGCCGGAGGGGTCGGCGAACACGTTGCAGGTGCCGCCGGGGTAGCCGTCGAAGGCGTACATGTCGGTGGGGCCGGAGTTGGCCCACGGCGCGCTGGAGCCTTTCGGCGCCCAGTCCGGCAGGCGGCCGGCCGCGTTGTGGAAGAACGGCACCGTGATGCCGTCGGCGCGCGCCTTGGCGGCCAGGTGTTCCATGTGCCGCACGTGCTTGGGCTCGACCTTGCCCAGTTCGTTTTCCAGCTGGTAGGCGATGACGTTGCCGCCGCCGGTGGTGGCCTGGTGGCGCGCGATGATGGCGTTAATCTGCGTCATCCATTCGTCGGTGGCGGCGGTGTAGACTTGGTCGTCGGTACGGGCTTCGGCGCGGTTGCGGAACATCCAGCCGGGGTAGCCGCCGCCGGTCAGCTCGGCGTTCACGTAGGGGCCGGTACGGGCGATGATGTACATGCCCTCCTCCTCGGCGATCTGCAGCGCGCGCTCCACGTTGCGCACGCCGGAGAAGTCGTACACGCCGGGCGCGGAAGAGTGATAGCCCCAGTCGAAGTAGAAAGCGACGCCGTTGAAGCCGGTGGCCTTCATCTTCTGGATCACGTCGCGCCACAGGGAGGGGTTGGGCAGGCGGAACGGGTGCACCTCCCCGGACCAGACCACCACGCGCTTGCCGTCGACGGTCAGCGAATGTTCATCCCAGGCGATCTTTTTCGGCTGGCCTTTCGGCTTGGTGGCTTGCGCGTAGGCTTGCGGATCCTCGGCCAGCACGGTGAAATGGCGCGCCACGCCGGACACGCCGCCCACTTCCTTCTTCGGCGACCAGTTGCCGAAGTTGCTGTCG
Organism: Massilia sp. NBRC 108631; assembly: GCF_059704565.1. NCBI lineage: Bacteria > Pseudomonadati > Pseudomonadota > Betaproteobacteria > Burkholderiales > Oxalobacteraceae > Massilia > Massilia sp. NBRC 108631. Next base: position 4,449 of record NZ_BAAKJE010000062.1, on the reverse strand, counting down.
CCGTCCGCGTACCAGGCGTGCTTGCCCTGCTGGTCGAAGTAGATGCGCCAGCCGCCGCCGGGCAGCTGGACCAGCGCCGGCCCCTCGCCGCCTGCGCCCCAGCCGGCCCAGTCGCCTTTTTTCTCGACGGTCCAAGGGCCGCCCGGCGAAGCCGCCGTGGCCAGCTCGATGTAGCCGCTTTGCTGGTTCCGGGCGAAGGCCGTGTAGCCCTTGCCCGACGCCACCACAAAGGTATCGAGATAGCCTTGCAGTCCGGCCAGCGGCGTGGGTGCGGACCACTGGCTGAAGTCGGCGTTTGGTTCAAGAATGTAGGGTGCAAATTTGGCGCCGTCCTGCGATAGCGAGACCACCACCTTCAGGCTGCCGTCCTTGTCGCGCAGCCATTCCGGCGCGCGGGTGGCTGCCACGCCGGGCAGGCTGACGGCCGCTTCGCGCACGGCCTGCCAGCTTGTCAGATCCCTGGAACGCGTGACGCCGAAGCCGGCGCCCTTTTCGCCGCTGGTGTGGACCACATAGTAGTAGCCGTCGCTATGGCGGACCATGGAAGGGTCGCGCAGCAGGGGCTGTTTGGCGGTATAGGTTTCCGAGGCCAGCGTGGCGAAGGTGGCGCCATCGGTGGACGAGAACACGCTGAGCGCGTTGGGTGCACTGGCCGTGAAACTGGACATCAGGTAGACCGGCTGGTTCGCGGTCTGGTTCGGCCCCGCAGCGGGCTGGCCCTTGCCTGCCTGCCGCGCGCTGTCGGACGCCTGCGGGATGCCCAGCTCCTGGGCCAGCGCGGCGCCGGCCAGCGTGCCGCAGGCGACGGCAACGGCGGCGGCGAGCCTGCTCAGGTAGAGGGCATGCGGCTGGGCGGCACGGCGGTGGGCATTTTTCGTCTGGGCCAAAGTGTACTCCTACGCTTATTATCGGAACGTTCGCTCGCCATCCTAATGCGAGCCGCCACGCCGCGTTCGTCAAAAAGGTGATTGTTTGCAAAATTCGCGGCTTTCGAGCACGATAGCGGTATTGTTGCCACATGGAAAATAGAATGCGGATTTTCAACCGATTGCGGATGGCCGCGCTGCCCGCTGTTGCACTGGCCCTGGCCGCTTGTTCTGCGAACCCTGTGAACAACGCTTTTACGAATATGTGGGACCTGGGCGGCGGCCTGCCAACGGTCATGACCACCAAGGTCATTTTCGCCACGGTGGCATCGGACGAAGGCCCGGTTTCAGCCATGGGAAGGCAGGACCGCGCGCTGACGTATAACCAGGGAATCCGCTATGGCGCCCCGGAAGAGGCGTACCGGATGGCGCGGGTGGACATGCTCAATCATTCCACGAGTTTCATGAAATGGGCTACCACTGTTGCGGTGCCCGATACCTTCCCGACGCTGAAAATGGGCGATGTGCTTGCGATCCGGATTGCAAAGACGCGGGACGGGTTGCAGGATTTTGCGGCGACCAAGGAAGGCAATGCTGCGGTGTCGCTGGTCTGCCGGGTGGGCAGCGCGGACTATGAGCAATGCTGGAAAAAATTGCCGGTGGCCGAAGGCACGTCCCAGATGCGCGGTGCGAACGGCGTCACCCATATCCCTTACGGCACCAGCCTCGCGCAGTTTGGCTTGGTATTCAGCCCCCGCTACGACGCGTCCGGCCAACTGCTGTCCAGCGCGCCGGCGGCCCCCTCACGATGAGACGCAGTCCATCATGCATGGCTGCTTGCCGGCCTGATCGCTCCGGCAGACTCATTGCCGGTCCGCCGCTAGTTCCAGCAATTCGCCTTTGAAGATGGGGCTCCAGCCCGGGCTGTCGATCAGCAGCGGCAGGCCGGGCCAGGTTTTCGGCAGCCTGGGCTTGGCGCCTTCGGGGATATCAAGCACCTTGAGCGCGCCCTTGCCGCAAGCGTCGTCCTGCTTCAGCACCACCCGATGCGAGTGCCACAGGTCGCCGTCGTTTTCAAGTCGCTGGCGCCTCTTGTGGGCTTGCGCGCCGAAAACCGGCAGCAGCATGGCTGCGGCGATGGTTGGCTTGACGAATTTCGTTTCTTCTTCTCCTGAGTGGGGCCGGTAAGCGGCCAAATCTGAAACGTGTGATCAAAGCCCGGCCAGCCAGTCGCGCAGCAGCGCGTCGCCTGCCCGGGCCAGGCCGGCGCCGTGGCGGCGGGTCTCCTCGCGCAGGCGCTGGAAGTCGACGCCGGCATGCTGCAGTTCGACGCTATTGCCGGCGAGCCACTCTTCCAGCGCGTCCGGATGGAATTCGGCGTGGAACTGCAGGCCGAGCGCGTGGCTGCCGGCAGTGAAGGCCTGGCATGGCGTATGCAAGGTTGCTGCCGCGGGCGGTGAGCCGGACGGCGGCACGATGTTGTCGCCGTGCCAGTGCAATACCGGCACGCCGCGCAGGTGCCGCAGCGGGCCGGCGTCCTCGGCCAGGTCCAGCGCGGACCAGCCGATTTCGGCTTCTGGCGCCCCACCGCTGCCCATCCGGCGTTCGACACGCCCGTCGAGCGCTGCCGCCATCAGCTGCGCGCCCAGGCAGATGCCCAAGGTCGGCAGTCCAAGCGCCAGGCGCTGCTTCAGGCCGCTGATTTCGCCTGCCAGCCACGGGTAGAGCGCGGCGTCGTTGACGCCGAGCGGGCCGCCAAGCACGACGATCAGCTCGGCGCCGCGCCACTCGGCCTGCGTCAGCGGGGCGGCGCCCGCGTGCCGGTAGCTCACCTGGTAGCCGGCGTCCGCCAGCGGTGCGGCGAACGTTCCCAGATCCTCAAAACGTACGTGGTAGAGCGCGATGCATTTCATACGGTAGGACTCCTATTCAAATGGCACATCAAAATACACCGAGGGCAGGATGACATGGCTACATATTATCGCCAGCAAGGCAATAAATCAAGAGTCCTAACTAAGTCGCTGCAATTGGCGCGCGCCGTCGCTGTGTACGGGGCAGTGATGATGCGAAGTGTTATCTGCTATGATTTAGCATAACGTCGGAATGACGCATTGAACCCAAGGAGTAGACCTTATGCTGATCAAAGAACCAGGCTGCTAATCCGGTGCAATGGGGCGTGCACTTTGCCCGCCCCCGCGCCTGCCCTGTGCTACCCAGCCGGCCTGCCTTGCGCCATGGTTTCGATATCGGCCTTGACGGACAGGAAGTCCTGGTCCGCCAGTGCCTGAGCGATGCCATTCCTGGCAGCGCCACTCTCCCCTCCCCGTTCCACATACTGCGTCAGCAGTTTGATTGCCTGCTGCTTGTCGGCCGGGTTGTTCCGCTTCTGGAATCTGACGGCATAGATCCGCGCTACGTCGTACGCTTTGCCATATTCGAGCGCCATCGCTGCGATGTCGTCCTTGAGCGGGCCCAGCTCGACGTCGTCCAGCGCGTCGCTGATATCGCCGGCTGCAACGGACGCCTTTCCATCCTTCTCGAAATACTGCCTGACGAGGGCGATAGCCTCCTGCTTGTCCGCGTCGTGGCGCAGTTTATCGAATTTTACGGCGTAAATGCAGGCCAGATTGTACAGGCGGTCGTCCCAGTTCCTGGGATTGGTGGACAGCGCGATTCTGCCGTACGTGCTGGCCTCTTCCCATAGCTCCGCGTACATGCAGATCAGCGAGAGCGAAGCGGCGAGGTACGATTTGACACGCTCGTTCTTGTGCTTTTCGGCGATGCCATACAAGAGCTTGGTTTCGTCCAGCACGGCGTGCGCTTCTTTGATTTTCTGGTCGCTGGCGCGCAAGGTGTCGAGGATGAGCTTTTGCGAGTGCATGCCCGTGAATAGTTGTTCGATTTCGCTCAGCTTTTCGGCAAAGGCGTCGGCGGCCTGGTCGGCTTTTTCTATCTTGGCGGTAAGCGCGCTTTCCTTGGCCTGGAATGCATTCACCTTGGCTTCCACCGCCTTGGCGTCGCGCTCGACCTTTTTGGCATTCTGGATCATCCCTTCGCTGGTTTCGCGCGCCTTTTTGTTCAGGGCTTCGATTTCTTTGAGCCACTTGCTCACTTCGGCGTATTTGGTGATGCCGAAGTAGGTGAGAATCGCGGCGACGATGGAGAAGATGATGCCTATGGTTTGGAGCAATTTCACCATCCACTCTTCTTTGTCCTTGGCGGCGTTGATGGCGGCTTGCGATGTGGCGGCGATCGCTTCCAGGGTGGCTTTTTGCGCGGAGACCAGGTTTTCGAGGTAGGTGGTTTGGACCACCACGAAGCCGGCGGGGGGCGCGGGGGTGCCTGCGGGGAGCGGGGTGATGATGCCTGTGGGGGGCGCCGGGGGGGCAGCGGCGCCGGCTTGCGCGGCGGCGGATGTTTGCGGGCAGCTTGCTACCAGAGCTAGTGCGCAGGCTATGCGGCGGAGGGGCATGGCGTCTCCCGTTGTGCAATATGCAACTATCGTATCATATTGGGGACACGGGGGTGCATGCGTCGCGCGCCCTCGGCGCGCGGCGCGGGGGCCCGACCCGCCCCCCCCATG